>JASHSN010000674.1 GCA_030038695.1 Nitrososphaeraceae archaeon | reverse complement strand
TGCAATTAAATAAACGTTTGATGAGAATTCATTCTTTTCTAAGGTTGAACAATGAGGGATCGTTAGCGAGAATGTCTGATCTGTTGATTAACAAGCAGGAGAGAACGGTCATAACAGGCAGAAGTCAGATGGGAAGGTCCTAAATGCAGTTGCTTCCTAAAAAATTACACTTCGCGATAAAATCATCTACAATAATGCATTAAACTAAAAAAAATAATATCTATATAAGTGTTAGAGGAAGTTCACATATGACAATATCTCTTGTGTCTGCCAAATATGAACGAAAAAAAGTACGTTCCTTATCTCTTGACAAAGGGACGACACTGCTTAAGCGTGGGTTTGCTCATATGCAAAAGCATGGCGTTATTATGGATGTCACGAGTGTTGAGCAGGCGCAGGTTGCTGAAGATGCAGGAGCTGTTGCTGTTATGGTTCTCGACAAGTTGCCATACGATGTTAGAAAATCAGGTGGAGTAGCCAGAACTGCGAGCGTCAAGGTAATCGAAGATATCATGGATGCTGTTACTATTCCGATAATGGCAAAGTGCCGTATTGGCCACGTTTCAGAAGCTAAACTGCTAGAAGTCACCGGAGTGGATATGATAGATGAAAGCGAGGTTTTAACTCCCGCCGATGACATAAGACACATTTGGAAGTGGGATTACACCGTGCCGTTTGTTAACGGAGCTAAGAATCTTGGTGAAGCATTAAGGAGAATTGAAGAAGGCTCTGCAATGATTAGAACCAAAGGTGAACCGGGCACGGGAAATGTTGCGGAGGCCGTTTCACATATTAAGCTATTAAACAACGGAATCCGGTGGATTTCTTCGATTTATGACGATAACCAAGAATTGATAAAATCAGCAAGAGAATTAAGAGTCTCACTTCCAATAGTAGAGGAGACTGCAAGGCTTGGTAGATTACCTATCGTGAATTTTGCGGCCGGTGGAATCTCTACGCCTGCAGATGCGGCGTTTCTGATGAGTCTAGGTTGCGACGGTGTGTTTGTAGGTTCGGGTATATTTAAGGCAGAAGACGCAGCTCAACGCGCAAAAGCTGTAGTTTTGGCAACTGCTTATTTTGAAGACTCCAAGGTTGTTGCGGAAGCTCAAAAAATGGTCGACGAGAAAAAATCAATGCTTGGTTTGGATACAAAAAATCTGGATCTTAAGATGCAGGAACGAGGCCCGTCCGTATGAAGACTAAAGTCTCTATTGGGATATTGGGAATTCAAGGAGATGTTGAAGAAAATAAAACGGTCGCTGAAGAAGCCCTCAACCATATCAACACAAAAGGTGAAGTGAGGGTTGTTCGTCATGCCGAAGAAATTGAAAAAATCGATGGTTTAATCATACCCGGAGGTGAAAGTACTGTCATGACTACACTTGCAGCAGTCCAGGGAGGGATACTGCACGTAATAACAAGGCGTATCGATGGGGGTATGCCTGTCCTTGGAACATGTGCTGGAATGATAATGCTTGCAAAACGAGCCTATGATCGAATAGTAGGAGAAACAAAACAACAGCTATTATCAAAGATCGATATCGTAGTGGAACGTAATGCTTTTGGTAGGCAGAGGGACTCGTTTGAAGCAAAGATAGATATGCCAATTCTTGGCAAGAACAATAACGCGTTCAAAGGAGTTTTCATTAGGGCTCCTGTGGTGATAGAGGCCGGGCCTGCCGTCGAGATTATTGCTCAATTCAATGATAAAATTGTCGGAGTGAGGCAAGGCAATCTTATTGGGACTTCCTTTCACCCGGAGTTGTCTGGTGATGATAGGATTCACAAACAATTTATAAAAACTGTGTTGGATTTAAGGAAGCGAAGAGAAACGGCTGAAGTGACTTCATAATAGTATCTTTATGTGCGGGGGGTGGGATTCGAACCCACGGACCACTAAAGGACGGGATCACCCCTTTTTTAAGATCTTAAGTCCCGCGTTTCCAAATTCAGGTAAATAATTTGGCCAGGCTCTACAACCCCCGCATGTGTAGTATTTTGAGTTTATTTGAAATATAATAAAAGCGTACGTCTGAACATTATATCCACTTCTGCTGTCATATGATATTTCTTACGTTCGGACATATGTATCCAGATGAAATTGTGATATTGTTTGGAAGGCGAGGACCAGTTGAGCTGCTCTATCTTGCTTGTGTAACGAAATAGAAAGCTTATGATTATTTAATCAATTTCCTAGTCACGTCCTCACTAGGACACAAAAATGGCGAGCAAAAGTATTACAATGTGGACCTAAACCAACGCAGCCCTTTCTGACTCACCCAAATTAAAGGTAAATAGCCTTGGGCGGGATTTGGACCCGCGACCTTTGCCTTACCAAGGCAACGCTCTACCAGGCTGAGCTACCAAGGCGCTAAATCTGAAGACAAATGGTTTCATTAATAATATTATCGGAATTCGCGGTCATTACATTAGTGTCAAATGATTAACTCGCATGCTGTCTCGGACAATACAGTCCGAACGGACGGACTGAAGTCAGCACCCTTCATTTCTCGTAACATTTTAAAGTGTAGGATGTCCTCCAGATTTTATGTTACCGACGCGTTCGGGAATAAATGTAATTTATTCTTCAGACAGCTTACCGGAATTAAAGTCTCCATACTTAATTTGTGGCTTTCCTGGGAGTGGTTATGTTGGGAAGATTGCCATCGATCACATGATAGAAGAACTTCACGCTCAACATCTTGCAGACATTTACTCTACCTCTTTCCCACCACAGATCCTGATCCGATCTGATGGGACAGCAGATCTCATGAAAAACACTATGTTCTACTCAAAAAGCTCAACTGGTATCCATCTGCTATTATTGACTGGGGATTCTCAACCTGCGAATCCAGACTCTGAATATCTCCTGGCCGAGGAAATTATGGATATCGCCACAAAGTTCAATACTATACATGTGTTTACTTTAGCAGCGTATATAACCGGAGTATTTGTAGAAAAACCGCGGATTTTTGGCACAGCGACTGATACGGATACCATAAGATCATTCAGCGAAAGCAATATCTTAACAATGGATGGCGGTAGTATAACTGGGATGAATGGTCTTATAATCGGTATCGCAAAACTCCGAGGGATTAAGGGTACATGCCTACTTGGCGAAACCTCAGGATACGTGGTCGATGCAAAGGCTTCGAAATCAATCTTAGAGACTTTGCTACAAATCGTGGGAATTAATATTGACATGAAAAATCTTGAAAAGAGAGCGAAAGACACGGAGATCTTGATTCAAACAATCGAGCAACAAATGGCCGGGAGAGGACAACCACAACAGCAGCAAGCCGGAGCGACCAGACCTTCAGCTATGGGCTATATCAGCTAAAGAAAGGAGTTATCCATTCAATTTTGCGTTCTCGTCAGATTTATCGAGAAGGGCCATGGCAGGGTCTTTACATTCTTTTAATTTTACCATATCTGCCAATGTTGAGGCTGTTTTCTCCCCTGAATGCCTGAGTATACCCATTCTCAATAGAAACATTGTCTCCTTCCTTTACAAGGTTGATCTGATCATCCCACAGGGAGAGCTTTATCTTGCCTGTATCATCGGAAAGAACCGCATCCGCGACTTGAGCACTTCCACCAGTTCGGAGATTCACCGTTCGCGATTCTGTTATGCTTTCGATCTTTCCCACTACACTGACCCCTCGCATTCCCGCTTTCAGCTCGGCGATATTCATTTCTCATTCCTTTGATGTCGGATTGTTATAAAGGTTCCGGATTAATTGTGTTCTATCATCTTGACCACAACAGATTGACCACAATCGGTACGAACTAGCCTAATTCCAAGCATTTTGTCCCTTACTTCATGGTGGGTCTTCGAGTGACACTTCGTACATAGTTTAGAGATTACTTCTGGTTTTAGCACGAATTATCTACCTATTATAACGCTAAGAATC
This sequence comes from Nitrososphaeraceae archaeon, assembly GCA_030038695.1. Taxonomy (GTDB): domain Archaea; phylum Thermoproteota; class Nitrososphaeria; order Nitrososphaerales; family Nitrososphaeraceae; genus Nitrosopolaris. Next base: position 3,172 of record JASHSN010000674.1, on the reverse strand, counting down.
GTGATTAGTAATAGATGATCTGTTAGGAAATGCTTCGTGGATTGAAGTTTTCGGTAGATGGAGAAATAACATTGTGTGTTGTCGTTGCCTATCTTGTTAACAACGCTAAAACATCGTAACCATGAAATAAGGGAAGATAGGCGCGATTTTTGTCTAGGAGGGGTAGCGAAGCCTGGTCAAACGCGCAGGACTCAAGATCAAAATAGGTGATCCCGTCCCTTAGGGGTTCGTGGGTTCGAATCCCACCCCCTCCATTCAGGATCGCTTATAGTGGAAATATGACCTAGTATACGCTAACTTATAATATACGCTATTTGAGAATCCCTTCAAAGATGCTGTCACATTGGTTATACTTTTGGATAATCCGATTTTGATCAATCGCAATCTGAATACTTGGAAGATGTCCCTCAAACATCTATCACACTTGATACTCAACACAATAAGAGAACAAATGCGGTTAGCTTTATTATTGGAGCGTCGAGTATAATAATGAAGATTTCAAGAATGAAAATGAAACAATTTGATGCTACACTATTTTTATTTATGATTCCTGTCATCATTGTGTTTGTCACGTTTCTCCTGACGGAAACCTTAGGACTTATCTCTAAGTAAACACGACGCAGTACAATTTTTGAATTCATACTAAGGATGATTTCTGTCAGACCAAATTCTACCATGTATAATGTAATGACAACCACTTTTTGATACCTGAGAGCATTTTGGTTATTAGGGGTTATGAGATATACGGTTATTATCAATATACTCTTGCGTTGCATGAACCTCATAAAGTATAATAGGATTGAGGCAGAACAATCTACGTTGCCTGAAACTGTTGATAAAGCCAACAAAGCTGATGTAGTTATTTGTGAATATTGTGGAAACCCAATCGATGCGTGTATGTGCGAATGTCCATACTGCGGCGAAGTTGATGCATGTGAGTGTTGTCTCTTCGATGCAGTTACAGGTGGATAGATCGTTTTTTCTGTGATAGTAAAGCAATAAAAGTAGGCAGATCAAATGAACCGTCATGTTAGTTGGAGCTAAGCACTTCGCTAATTCATTAACCTGGATGATAGGTGGTGCCCAGGGTAGCGGTGTTGACTCTGCAGCAAATATCTTCTCGAGAGCTTGTTTTCAGGGCGGTCTCCACATTTTCGGAAATAGAGAGTATTACTCTAACATTAAGGGTGAACACAGCTATTTTGCGGTGAGGGTGTCCGAAGATCCGATTCGTTCCCATATAGACGACATCGATATTCTGGTTTCTTTTGATGCTGAAACAGTCTTCAGACATGCAGATAAAGTAACAAAGGGCGGCGTCATAATATACGACTCAGATTTGACTAATACGGTTCTTCAGGAAGTTCCATCAATTGATGACCCTGCTGCTCAACGAATCAGCCAGATGTTACAAAACGATGGCAATGCTATTACTGTACACCGAATGCTCGAGTTTGCAAAACGTAATGGGGCTGTACTCTACGACATTCCGTATTTTGGACTACTTAAGCAGTTTTCTGAAGAGATCAACGAGCCCGCACTTAGCAAGCTCACACGTATGATAAACGTGATGGCATTATCGGCATCAATGGCAATATTGGACTTTGATAAAGAGATACTAGGAAAAGCGATCAAAGCTGTATTCAAGGCAAAACCGAAGATTGCTGACAGTAACGTTCTAGCAGCAAATTATGCATACCAGTATGTCAAATCGCGATTTGATTCAGTATCCTCTCAGTTTAAGATTTCATGTAAACCGCCGTCAGCCGATCTCATCCTTGTTCAGGGCAATCAATCTTCAGCAATGGGAAAAATGGTTGCCGGTTGCAGATTCCAAACATACTATCCTATAACACCGGCAAGCGACGACAGCGAGTTTATCGAATCTAATCAGATAATGGACCAAACCGACGGCAAAAAGGGCTCCATGGTGGTTGTCCAGACAGAAGATGAAATTGCCGCGATTACAATGGCCATTGGAGGAGCATTGACAGGAGTGCGTTCGGGTACAGCCACCTCAGGACCGGGATTTTCCCTGATGGCTGAAGCACTTGGTTGGTCAGGAATGAACGAAGTACCACTTGTTGTATCGTTATATCAGCGTGCAGGCCCCTCTACAGGGCTACCTACTAGACATGAACAAGGCGATCTGAGATTTGCGATTCATGCCGGTCATGGTGAGTTTCCTAGAATTGTTTTTGCATCTGGCGATATTGAAGAGAGTTTCTATGACAGCATAAAAGCTTTCAATTTTGCAGAAAGATATCAGGTACCCGTAATACACATGTTGGATAAAGCGATTGCGAATAGCGTTATGACATGTAATTCTTTTAACCAGTCCAGAGTGGCGATCGATAGGGGAAAACTCTTACAGAATTTACCAGCATCAGTAGAAGTCGGAGCGGCAGGCAATTATCTTCGGTTCAAATTTGGAGAGAGCCAGGTCTCGTCACGAGTACCTCTAGGAATTGAAAATGGGATATTCTGGAATAGTGGAGATGAACATACAGAAGAAGGGCATATTACTGAAGACCCAGTTATACGCAACAAGATGATGGACAAGCGATTAAGCAAACTAGATCTCGCTTTAGGGGAGATAGCTGATGAGGATAAAGCTGTATCCTACGGACAACTAGACCCGTCACTCGCACTTGCAGTGATCGGTTGGGGCTCTACTAAGGGTGCAATTCTGGACGCGTTGGACGAGCTTTCCCTAGAGGGCAAAAGGGTACTTTTTGTTCAGGTACGTCTAATGAATCCATTTCCTACGGCGTTACTTGAAAGGATGCTGTTCAATACTAAAATATTAGTGGACATCGAAATGAACTATAGTTCGCAATTGGGATCGCTTGTCAAGCAATATCTGCACCGTGATAGCGAGTATAGAATAGTGAAATACAACGGAAGGCCCATCTCTACCAGCGAGATTTATAACGCATTAATGCGCATCATTAATGGAAATGCTCCTAGGAGGATTGTGTTAGAACATGGCACTTAAGCTTGCAGATTATAAAACGAACGTTCATAATGATTGGTGCCCTGGCTGCGGAGATTTCGGTATATTTAGTGCAATTCAAATGTCCTTGGCGGAATTGCAGATCCCTACGCATAAGGCTGTCATATTTTCGGACATAGGATGTTCAGGCAAGACACCCCACTTCATCCACACTTA
>JASHSN010000673.1 GCA_030038695.1 Nitrososphaeraceae archaeon | reverse complement strand
TTCTTTTTTCATTTATCCATCTATCACCTAGACTTGGGTAAGGGACTTTGGTAATAACCTGAAATCTTGACAAGTCATCCTTTAAATCAAGTCCCAAATGCAATGATGGGGAGATTAGGACAGTTGGTTTTGTGGCACTAATATGTTCTGCAATAATCTCATCACGTTGTTTTTCCGGGTCCGTTTCCACCAATCGTCGCCTATTGTCTTTCGAAATGTTTTCTTTGATAAAGTTCAGCTGCTCGTAAGAGGTCGTATGAATAATGCCTTTATGGTCTTTATGCTCAGTCATTATTCTGTCGATTGCTTCAGCAATTATTCCTTTCACCGTATCTTTGCGTAACGCATCATAATTGAGATATGCCACGTTTAGTGGATAGATGGGTCTATTCTGTAATGGAAAGTCCGAGCCAACGCGTATAACCTTTACATCATCGGGTTCAAGTCCTATGCCTCTGCAAAAGGTATCCGAATCTAGTATTGTAGCGCTCATCATCAAACTCTTCTTACACTTTGCAAACACCGATTTGCAATAAGGCGAAACATCTAGTGGCTTCAACTCGACTCTTACAACTTCATGTCCTTCCGACTTTATCTCTGAAACAATCCAGTTGTGAGGGTTTAAGGAGATGCTGTCAATTGTCAACTTGAGTTTCTCTATATCTTGTTCTGCCTCTATCGAAAGCTCCATATTTTCTAGCGGAATCTTGACATCCAACATCATATCCCTTAATTTGTCAAGAAAGCCGACCCAGCCCTCTACGTCATAACCGTGATTGTCGATTCTCAAGTCAGAAATGTACTTTCGCCATTTCCTTCGGGATATGACAACCTCTCTGAACCTCACAATCTCTGTTTCCAACAGGTGTGCTTCATCCAATATCAACAATTCTCTTGAAGGAAGTTTCTTATTCGCCAGACCCAGAAAGATGGCATAGTTCAGTACAGAGTGGGCTGCAGCTAAGGCGATGTTGAGCTGATGGAAATATTGACAAGGTCTCCAGTCTCTTATAACATCCTCTTTCAGATTGTTCAGATGAGACCACTCAGAGTAAGCATTTTGATAGCGCCCTTCGACAAGCAAGACCTCCTCCGCCTTTGTACCTTTACCCATAACTTGATAATCTTTCAGACTTGTCTTGTACTTGCAGTCAAAGTCTTTATCATTCATACATGGTCCATAGTCGACCGATGTATGCCTACAGCCTGATTGTAAACCACCACACGGCTCACATCTGAAGGTACCATTTTTGATAAAGTCGTCCTTAACCTCGCACCTGAAATTGTTTTTGCCCTTGGCTACTCTGACAAACGAAAAGTCCTTGGCATATTGCGTCTGTAAATTCTTGGTAGATGTCAATATGTAACTCGAGCCTAATGCCAAGGCACTAGCAATAGCTATGGCACTCTTTCCGAAGCCGGTAGGAGCTTCAACTACTATGTGGTTATACCCCGAAGCAAGGGCGGCGTCTATCTCTTTTAGAACATAAGACTGTTTCTCACGTAGAGTCGGAAATGGGAAGTTTTTGATATGATCATCCACTGTAGGTTGTAAATTATTGCTCAATCGAAAGACCTCCAAATTTATTTATTGGTATCGTTTCGACGTGTGATACGTTTCTTCTTAAATCATCCATGTTAAATCCTCCAATTTCTAAGCTATCTGTTAGTTTGTTAAGTAACAGATTCTTGTATTCATCTAGGTTTAGATTCTCTGGTTTAACCGAATATCCTTTTTTCCTTTTCCAGCATTGTTTACTCTTAACATATACTTCTGTAAAAGTCTCATACCAGTGGACTAAATCGCCTTTGTCCTTATCAAGTAAATTTGCAAGCTCTACAATTCTTGGATGACCTTTGTATTCATAAAGATGTAGCTTCAAACGCTGTGTGAATTTCAGTTCTTCCGCACGGTTGATGGGACCACTGTCCAATTCATCAAAAGCTTCCTTGATCATTTCAGGTATTACGTCAAATCTTGTCTCCGGATGCTTGACTATTTCAATAACAATTTTCTTAAACCATTTTCGAACCCATAATGGATTGGAATCGCTTAAGCCATCAAGACCCTTTATTATTGGTTCATCTTTTTCGTTGCCTGTCCATGCAACATATCTGTTCTTCTTAGAATAAAAAATAGAATTTATAAAGACACTTTTTATTTCAACGATAACACCAAGTTTATCTTTGCAGACCTGGATGAAGTCTCGTACCTTTGTTATGTCTGCTCCTGCATTAAAAAATGTTGAATCAGTAAAACCAAAAATGACCTTAAAGTTGAAAGGTTTATTCTGAGCCAATAACTCCATTTGTTTATGTATGCGTCTGCCTTCTGCTGTTATGCATTCAGCAACCTGATAATTGGAAAATTCAAAATATTCATTATTAAATAGGCCAAAGCCAGCATTGGCAAAAAGTTTAGCACCAATTTGATGTGTTTGGTATTCTTCTATTAACTTCGAGTCACAATCAGACTTTTCCTTTTCTTCCTTTAACAAAATCAAATATTTGTTACGGTCAGATAATGTTTGTTCTAAAACTTTAGGAAAGGCACCTTTTCTTTTCTGGCATACCCAATATTTATCTACTTTACGGGGTATGTTCTTTTCTTGCAGCTGTTCATTTATTGTGTCGATAGTTGTCTGTTTGAGGTATGCATCTTTATTATATTTGCAGCAGGTACAGTTCAAAGTATCAAACGAAAAATTGTCGTTTATTACAATACTAGGATATTGACCTTTTACATCAAGATTTTTGTCCCTGTAAAGAATTCCTCACTAGGATGCGTGTGGCGTCCTCCACCTATTGGCTGTTTAATTAATTTATAAATTGGCGTATAAGAGACAGTGCTTTCGCCAGATTCTAACATCTTTTGATATCGATTAGAATACCATCTACTAATGTCAGTATGACATACT
>JASHSN010000672.1 GCA_030038695.1 Nitrososphaeraceae archaeon | reverse complement strand
TAAGACCGGATTGTCATTAGGTCTACAGGCTCTGCATCACGGAGTACCATTATCGAGTGTGATATACGGCCTCGGTCTGCTTGTGCACCCTACAGGATGTGGCAATGCAGTAAATATGAATTCTGTAGAATCGTCCAATCAATTTCAATTCCTTACTCGTGCCTTGGGTGTACATTAGTGGTGCAATAAAAAGAATTAGCGAGTATCTGTATCATCTGTCATACACATGTATTATTTTTGATATTTGTCTATTAGGATAGAAAATGTTCTAGGGAGAACGGCTTATTCTCAGTGCTATTATGCGGACCAATCGTATTTGAAGTCTGAGATCAGATAGGGGTGTGTTTATTCCTCAATGCCAATTGCACGTATCGGTGAACCTGAAGCACCTGCAAGCTTTAGCGGAGTGATTAAAAGTGTAAATCTTTGATTATTGAATCTGTATAAATTACACAAATTTTCTATTATTAGGATTTGGTTTGATAAGAGTGTTTTATGAACTATGAATCCACTAGCAGTACCTTTATCAATACTGGGACAATCTATTGCTACAGCGTTAACTTTTTTCTCGACCAAAAATTCTGCGGCGTCCTTTGATAGACCTGGATTATTGTTGATATAATTATCTTTTTCCTTAATTCGCTTTTCCCATCCTGTTGAGAAGACAATTGTATCATTTTCTTTTATTTCACATTTACTGCTTCGTGTTATATCATCGCTACTAATCATTTGATTAGAATCTTTTTGTATCTTCAGGAGTAAGGCATTATTACAGATGTATCTATCGATTTTAACTTGATCAATGGTTGGACCATTCGGATCGAAATGAAATGGAGCATCCATGTGTGTCCCCGTATGAGTGCTCAAAAACATAGTTTCTGACACGTAACCTTGAGTCTGAAAATTTGACCATTTTATAAAAGTAGGCATCGGAGATCCAGGGAAGGTTATCATATCTGAAGTAATTTCAAGAGTAAGGTCCACTATTTTCATATCTTATTATGACGAATTATACTATTATTTTCTTTCGTCATGGCCGTAGATAACTACCCGTTATTACCTTTAGACATTGGTCGTTGGGACTAGGCTCGCTCGTTATAAGCGTCTTTTTTCCTTCTGATTAAGGATATTTCAATATATCTGCGGAGGAGATATATTGAAATTATGAAATATGAAAAACAACGCGATTGATTCTAGGCTGCATCGAAGATATCCTCCGTTAGCGCAGAAGAAAGTATCAGAAACCCGTCTTTTCACAAATTACTTTGCTTAATTGAACCAGGCTGCTCAATCACGTTGTTATGTCACGTGCTAGTTGGTTTGTTTCTTGTAATTCTTCGTCTATCCAATATCAATACTACAAGGCCTATTATCAGAGCAATGATTCCACTAATGGCTAGAATTCCTCCTGTTACGAGGCCTCCAAATAAACTTAAGTTAAGTTGATCGTTTTGACCTACAAACGGAAGATTTCCAAACAATATACCAATACTGACAAGACTGCCTCCTAGGTTATCAACAGTGAGAGTATACTTGCCTATAACGTCTGGTTTGATCGTAGTCAAGAATTGTCTTGTGAATTCGTTGGTTGAAATTATCTCTCCATTGGGGTTTCTGAGGATTTCTCTAAGAGTAGGATTTGCCTGATCGGTATTATGGCTGGGCTCTATGCTAATTACCAACGATAAGGGTCGGCTCAAATCGCTGACTTGGGTATTTGCAGTAGCTGTCCCAGAAGGATAAATAGACACACCATTTAGAATAGTATTTTGAAGGATGTTTTTGCCACCCAAAGAGCCAGCCCATATTACTGAAATAGCAATACCCGAGGCCAGAAGAGCTCCACCAACAATCAAGATCAGATATCCACGTGGCATTTGTCTTTATATGACCGGGCCGTTTTATAAACGGCATTACTTATCGATTGTAAAGATATGTGGCGTTGTAGCTTAGAAACATATAGAAAATTCTGAAGATGGCGGCCACCATTCAGAACGTTGCAATTGTTGGGGCCCATATGCAATGGAATCACGTCACAAGGGGCACAGTAGTAGAATGAGTATCATCAGAGGATAGGTATGGGTTGGTTAAGGGGATCATAGGAGCCATAATATATGCCCTGAACACCCCGTATAAGTACCAAAGGCATAACACGTGGTCAAGGCGTGGCTTTCCTATTTGTTTTATGGGATGGATATGTGTCCACATGAAACGCTCTGCCTTTATGCCAGCTTAAGATAACATACGTATCAAACGTAGTGCGCTCATGCAGTATAGCGATTACAAACGCGGCTCTGCACTCTTCAGGCGACGTGGTAGCATAGAAATGATATATCCTACAAAGGATATATTAGGCGAAATGTACTCTACAAATTGGGGGATTCTCCTCAATTGTGCTGTCAGAATTGTGATCAACTGCACTTGTGCACAGTTTCCATGTGATGGAATGCTCTATCTAAAAATAGCACAGAAAAAGCAGGTTTCCGGGGAAAACATCAGACGTAGGATCTACCTGGAATCAAAAGTCACTGGGATTCACTTACTTAATCACGCAACTGAAAGAGGATAATGTGTGGACAATAAAACGCATTATTTATGCATTCTGTATTGAGCTATTATGCATCCTACGCAATTTCATTAGTTCCTCATGTGACTGCTCCAAACTCTTAGTTAGCACATCAATAAGGAAAGCAAGTTCATTATCAGAATATGAAGAAAGAAGTTTGTGCATTCTTATACTAACCGGAGTAAAGATAACCTCAAGCTTTCTTTCTAATTTCTTATTTCTTGTAGGTTCTATCATGGTTATGCGCCTATCTTTTGGATCATTGACCCTTCTTACATATCCAGCTTTTTCTAAACGATCAACTACTCCTGTTACTGCGCCGGTTGTCAAACCAGTAAGCTCAGCAAGCCTTCCGGCTGGCATGGGTCCGTACCGGTAGATAAGATCCAAACCCTTGTGATCAGTGATATACAAACCAAGGACATCTGCAACCGCTTGATGAAACATTATTGTTTCAGTTGAGATTTCTCTAAACTTTTGGTTAACAGCTTGAATCATATCTTCGCGCTCCATCGTTAATAATAATTCTAAAAGCAGATAAATATATTAGTCTATTGATATCTGAATGACTAAGATAATGAGCATGTAAATGAAGATAAATATGATGAGACACCAACGATCCTTAAGTTCAGTCATCTTAAGAAGATTATCGTACATTTTGATCTTGTTACCTTACGTGAATATTTTGCGTCTTCACTTTTATATTCAAATTGATATCGAATATAAATGCCTTGAAAGACTAGGAACATACTAGTTGACATAGATTTTTTAACACTTAGCTCATTATAGTCTCCTTATTTAGCAAGGTACTAATATTGAGATGATTTTGTCTCTGTTTTTGGACCGGAGATTGGACAAGCTGCACCTGCATTAGGATGTCGAGCCAAACCCATATGACAATATTTATTCCATCCATGATCATAGCCTGAATCACAGTCGTTTACTTGTTGTAGTGAAGTAAAGTTCTTAATTGCGCCTGTTACATTAGTGGAAAGGTACGGGCGATTCGAACAGTCATTCATGACATCGTAGTATCCTCGCAGTCCTGCATTCTTACCTAGTCCAAAACCATACAAATATGCTGGGCTATGCGCTGCTAGCGCTGTTGGTACTCCTGTTGTCAATATTAGGACAATTGGAATTGTCCATATTGTTATTTTATTCACATATACCCTTACAAATACTTATATAAATCTCAAACCTAGTGACTGTGAAGTTAAACCGTTAATTTGTAATATGAGCCAATTAGCAGCTACGTTTGTCAAGAACGGCTCTCATCGGGCTTTAGATGGCCATTTTTTACTGCACCAGCTCATGTTAAGTCAAGTGTCATATCTAATGTCGTCATACCATTTACCAAATGTTTTGTCCAGATATTCTGATATTGCAGTTTTTTGCTCTTCTATATGATCGTAGAATCTGTTTGCACATATGTTTGATTTTATCCGCTGATTTACCTTCCTCTCATTTGGATTTAGATATGGAGCCTTCTTTGGAAGATAAATTATGGTTAACCAATCTTTCCGGGTTT
>JASHSN010000671.1 GCA_030038695.1 Nitrososphaeraceae archaeon | reverse complement strand
ACGGAACTTCCATGCCCAGGGAGCTCTCCACACTTGTAACGAAACAAGTAGAATAAGAAGCCGAAAAATTACCTGCAGATCTTTCGATAAAAAGCAGGGCATCGTCTGGCTTCATATCAATTACTCGCCGCTCCACGCCTCGTTTCTTAAAGTTGATTTGAGGGATTACTTTAACAATACGTTCACCATATGTAATTAATTTAAACCCTCCTGCTTCTGGAATACCCGAGCTTACAGGACCATATGGAAATGTAAAAACGCCATATCCTTCAACCCTAGCTCCCATGTCTAAATCTACCTGAACCCCAGGGGCACTATCAGTTCTAAAAAGGACGCTTATCTCATCACCAAGTCTCGACGGGATATCACTTAGAATCGTGCCATTGTTTTCTATATCTGTGAGTATGGCCATAGGATTTCCATCGATTTCAAAGACCGACGAAGTCTGTAGAGCATCCCCGGCTACCTCTTCAATTCGTCTTTGCTCAACAAATTTAGGTATAAAAGAGGATGACAATTCTGCTCGTTTTTCCATTTTTATTTTATCACGGATTCCATCCTGTTGTAGCCTGTAGAAATGTAGGAAACATGTATATTCCTATGACTAGCGATACTGCGAGATTCACAAGTGGTATAATAATGGAGATACGATTTTCATGTCGATTCTTTAAGACTGCTTTAGATTTATTCCCGTCATTATCAGCATTGTCTACAGAATGGCTGGTCTGCATTGATACGTCTCGTATCGGATCTTCACCTGTTTTACTTTTCCCGAAAATCAATTGAATTGCTTGTCTATTCAAACCTATAAAGGCGTAAATATATGCAAAAGCCAGTAGACTGGCAAGTATCAAATTCCCTGTTCGAACCGCCTGTGAGAGGATTAGAAATTCCCCTAAGAACACTCCGAAAGGTGGTGCACCTGTGACGGACAGACAAGACAGAATAAACAAGTAACCAGTAACCTTTAGCCTGCCTATGACGCCCTGAGCATCAGTCATTTTGGTAGTCCCATATTCTACAAGTATATTTCCCGATTCATAGAAAGCTGACGACTTTGCGAAAGCGTGAGATACAATTTGGATAATCGCACCTAATGCACCTATGCCACCTAGAGAAAACCCTATTAGAATTACTCCCATATTTTCCATACTAGAATAAGCCAACATTCTCTTGTAATCTTTCTGATACCCTATGATAATACATGCAATTAGCACAGTAAATATACCAAATCCCATTACCAAGTTTCGTATTTCTTCAAATATTATTGGTGTGCCCTGCAATAGATGGAAAATTCGTATAAAAGCGTAAATAGCTGTAGGAATGAGAACGCCTGAAAACATCGCACTTATTGGTGATGGCGCCTCACTATGTGCATCTGGTAACCATGCGTGCATAGGTGCTATTCCAGCCTTCGTACCATAGCCTACTAATGCGAACCCAACTGCTATTGCCATAATTATCGTATTTTTTAGTGGTTCTCCGATCAGAGTAGAGATTACAAGGCTTCCCTGCGAAAAATACACCAAGATGACTCCTAAAAGGGATATGGCCAAACCCGAGGATGCAATCAGAGTATATCGCCAAGCCGATTCAATACTTGTTCGCTTCCGTTCCAGCGCTATAAGCAATGCACTTGTAACTGTAGTTGCTTCAACTGCCAACCAAATGATACCAATATCATTGACAGTTACGGCTACGAGCATTGTAAAGGCGAACAAATCTAGGAGAAAATAATATAATCGAAATCTAATAAAAGGTTCCTTAATTCGCTTAATGTAAAAGATAGAATATGCAACTGAAGTGAGATAGATGGATGCAATCGTAACCGCCATTATACGAGTTAAACCGTCAGAGTAAAAATACCCAAATGTTCCGGATACATGCAAAATCAGCAATACTAGAGATATTACAACAGAAAATGCAGCTGCTATTAATGACGCTACAATTTCAACTCCTCGTCTAGGGACTAGAGATATCGCCGCACCTGCGCATGGAGTGATCCACAATATTACAAATAGAAAGGACAAGTCCATGTACACGCTCACCCGCTTAGCTGCTCAATATCCGATGGCTCTAGAGTGTGAAATACATCCCGTTGTGCTGAAAGAATCACAGCTACAAGAACTATACCTAAGATGTCAAGCACAATTGCAAATTCGATCAACAGCTGAATTCCGGGCGCTATAAGTGCACTTATGTAAAGCACTGCATTTTCCTGTTGGATATAGCCAGTCATCTGTCCAAGGGTATTTCGGCGAGTGATGATCAAAAAGAAACCCAGCAAGAGAAGAACAAAAGGAACTGATAATTGTGTGTTGGGTATAAAAGGAAACACAATAGATTTGAATAATGCATAACCAATTATTGCAATTATGATCCCAATCATGATAAGCATGGGTGTCTTCTTACCAATACCTGTTTCCCTTAACGTATGCTTAAAGCGCCGTACCTGATAGAGCATAATTCTTGGGACAATTATTGCACGCATAACTCCAGTTATCATGGCTAACCAGAGCAAATTTAGATCTCCTGTTTTCAAAAATAATATTACAATCAATGCAGAAATGATTAACGATTGAATGGCAACAGCCCTGATAGTGGGATCTATGTATGCTTGGCCCAACATGTAAAGTGCTGACAATATTACCGAAATTCCAAGTAATCCTACTAACTCGTCATAGAAAGGGATAACAATTACCATTTTAAGCACCTCTTCCCACGAGAAACAACGCAATAATCGATAGCAAGCCTAAGCTAAAAGAAATCGAAAGAAAGTCTAGAATTTTGAAAAGACGCAATTTTGCAAATGTCTCCTCGGTAATGACAATCACGACTATTAATATAAGCAATTTAACAAAAAGGATTCCAACAGAATATAGCGCACCTATCACATCAGTGTGGTTTGACATCCCCCAGGGAATAACAAAAACATTGAGAAATACAGACATCAAAAGGAAATTTTTCATATAGCCTCCCCATTTGGAAAGAGCGAGCAACTTTCCAGAGTATTCCATGATTTTTGCATCATCTAGCATCCCTAATTCCATAAGACCGGAGCTTTCGACTGGTAAACGACCAGTTTCGACAAGTAAAAGCATAAAGAATGCAGCTGCTACAAGGATATGGGTCGCCGAGAAGTACCAAGATGCTGATCCCGCTAAAATCTTATTGGTGATATACGGATTATTCGTGCCGCTAATGATTGCCACGGCAAAGAAAATCATTATTAAGGTCGGCTCTGCTAATGCGGTAAATGATACGCTTCTACTTGCTCCCATGATTGTATAATTAGTTCTGGCATCTAGAGCTGCGATAATACTTATCGTTCCCGCAAACCCGAACATAAGTGCACCACCGAGTAAATCTAGTAATATACCATATGGTAACGGATATGACGTAACAATAGGTACAACTAGGCTTATTACTAGATAAGCAGCAAATGTGATGAACGGTGCAGCAATAAAGATGAAGGATGATCGTTCAGGTATCACTACCTCCTTCTTCAGAAGTTTTGACAGATCGTAATATGGTTGAAATATTGATGCTCCGTGTTTAGACTCGATCATGGCTTTTAAGCGATTAATTATACCTGGTATCAGTGGTGACATAAGCACAACCGTGCCTACTTGAATTATGTTTATAATTTGAGTAGTAATTATTTCCGAATCCACTTTCAGTTACGCCTCCAAGCAAAATAGATAAGGGCCATATCTTTGAGAGTAAGACACCCACTGAACATAAAGTACGCATTATAAATGTAATGATTGTTACATAAGTATTCTGAACTTGAGTAATAATTGCA
>JASHSN010000670.1 GCA_030038695.1 Nitrososphaeraceae archaeon | reverse complement strand
GGATTGTTTAAATTTATCCGTGTAATGATCTGATAAATGCCAGAATCGGGAAAAAGATATTTTACAGAGAAAGTACCATTAGAAGAGTGCAGATGATTAAACTTGAAAGTCCGCTCTTGACCAGTACTGTTAGTTATTATTTCAACTGCTGCCATCAAATTTTCCAAATACTTACCTCTTAGTAAGTTCTGACTTGATAGGTGCTTACCTCCGTTTGACAAGACGCTGAAGTGTAGCACAGTAGATTTATCAACAACTGGATTCTTCGGGAAATAGGTAAACAAGATTTTCAGATTATTCTCCGTGTCTGTCCAAATTTGTGTTGGGTTTGACTGTGCGTAAACGGTTATTACCGATAATGATGAGTAAAGTAAGACTGGCTCCAGTAAATACTGTTCTCCATTGTACAGCGGTTCCTTCCTAAATATTGTAGATCACATAGCCGGACTTCATTTCCGTAATCAAATTTATAGAAGATAATTGGATTTTGGGGCAAATAGGTGGCGGATCACTTGATGCCCAAGCAAAGGCTCTTGATAATATGTTTGATTTTATTATTTGTTTTAGTGTTCTATTCACTAAAGTAAACTTGCCTAGCTCTTCGCCAAGCAAGTTTACAATGTCATTAAGAATCAGGACCGACAATAATTCTTCAGATTAGTTCCCTGTTAAAGGTGTTTAACTAGAAGAACAAAGATGTAAAAGAGTTGTGTAGTCGGCAAGTTGAGCCGTGACGGGCACACATCCTTCATAAAATTCTATGGGCTGAAATATCATGTTCGAAATGATATATAATGTCGAAATGTTTAGACTAGCTAAGAGATAAGATGAGGCGATTCGCGTTGTCTTGATGAAATAATCGTAACAATACTGTGACAATTGTCATACTACCGATACAAATACTTATCAACACAAAAGAAAGAAATTACAGTAATTGCTTACACTACTGATGTTGAAGAGTTCAGCCATGGTTGGAAAATTGAGACTTGGAAATAAGAAATGGGTTAAAAGACGCTGGCTGGATTTTAGGAATGGTCACGGCATATATTTAGTATTCTTCATGACAGTTGGCCAGTTTTTAATAATCCAATATAGGCTTCTCCTCAATGACATTCCTCTTTTTCACTCAATCCCTTTATCGGCATTTGCGATTGTTTTTGTGGCTATGTATGTGCCGTTAGCAGGGATCATCGGATACTGGCACAGAAGAACTCAATATAATGTTGAGAATCAGACTCATTTTGAACGAAACCCAATACTAGCTACCCAGACCCTTTTTTTAATCGACTTAATAGATGGAAAAGTTACTCAGGAAGAAAAAAAGCAAATGCGAAGATATCTTTTAAAAATACTGAAACAGCCTGAAAGGCCACTTGTAGGTACAAACGATCCACCACAAGATATAAAAACATGAGAAAATTAGTTATCTGTTTTAGTTCTCAACAAGTCTGCACAATTTTATAACGTAGCTATTGCCATAGGGACACCTCGTTTCCTTCAAACAAACTAGACAATGCAAAGAGATTGTCAAGGTTAGAAGAAGCAATCCAAATCATACGTAATGTGGACAGAGGAACCTTCAGCCTCATTTAATGGCCGGTATTGTCAGATCAAAAATGCGTACTGTAATCCTCAGCCCATACAGAAACCTTCAGTGGGGTGGAGAACGGCATACTTTAAGAATTGTAGCAAAATATGCTGACGCATGCAATCTATTTGGATCTGTGGAAACAGTAAAAAGAAAGTATTCTAAAGGAACATTGCAGAAATGTAGGTCGTGATTATGAATCTATTCTGAAAACAAAGCTCGGTATTGTAGTCATTGATGACTACAAGGTCACAGCAAGGAGAGAATTGCAACAGATTATAGGAATACCTGAAGAACAGATCAACGAATGTGCAATATATGGAGCACCAGAAAATGTATTGAGGCAAACGGAGTTACTTCACGATGTTGGTATTCGATATCTTATAGTCGATTTGAATACCAACATCCGTCGAGAGAACTTGACACGTTAGACATCTTTGCAAAGGAGATCATAAGAAAATCTTGACTTCATGTATCACGTTGGCAGTTGACCTGAGTACAATCTAACTCTTCCTATGCATTTGGTGTCTGCGGAATGATTGTAAAGAGAATCAAATAGACGTGAGATGTTATATTAAGACAAATCTGTATGACATTGCATCATCTTTCTTACATTCAGCTATCTTTACATGGTAACAGAAGTTCTTCACATGGTACCAGAACAGAAGGGCTCCTGAGGGCCGCCGATATTACTTTTAACCATTAATTGGAGAATCAAATATAGTTATAGTCGTGTTTGGCAAATGAACCAACAGGTACCTTTATGTCTTGAAAACATTCTGGATCAATTATCTTTGCTAATACTTCCAAACCTGTTATTGTTCTGGGTCCAGGTTTACTAAAATATGCTCCTGCATTAACCGCGTATACTTCATTGTTTTGAACAGCCAGCAATGTTTTCCATTTATCATTCGTTTCTAATATCTTTGCTTCTCTTAATGTTCTATGTATATCAAAACCGCAAGGCATTAGAATTATTTTATCAGGATCAAATTTTATAATCTCATCAATATCATCTATACGACGGGAAGGTTGTCCGCGAGAACTTAGGCCGTTAACACCTCCTGCAATATCTACCATTTGCGGAATCCAATGACCCGCAGTGAAGAAAGGGTTTATCCATTCAATGCAAAGTATTTTTGGTTCCTTACCATGTTTTTTATTAGAACCATCATCTCTAATACTTCTGCGGCCTGATCTCATTCTTATATCATCAATTCGCTTTTGTAACGACACTAGTTGTTGTACTAACTATATGTGAACAAATCCTGTAAGTCTAAATCAGACGGTAACGTATCCAAAAGTATGTTTGTAGGAATGGATGTTCACAAGAACTACCTACAGGTAGCTGTTCTTGACGAAAAGGGGAAGGTATTGAATAATTCTAGAGTAGACA
>JASHSN010000669.1 GCA_030038695.1 Nitrososphaeraceae archaeon | reverse complement strand
GTTAAAGAACCAAAGATAGATCTTTGTTACCATACCGTAGTAAAATGGGGAAGCCACATGACATGAGCAGAAAGGCCATAGTTGTTGTTACATTTGCTGCATTTTCCGTATGGATAGCCACCCGGGTCGTGTCGAATATAAAAAGAAATGATACTGTCCAAGTATCTCCTAGTATCATAAAGGAAAGCTCCCTCTGTATTACACCTAATACAGAAACCTGGAATAGTTACCGTTGAATAATCGCTAATATTATTAAATCGCATCAAATGCCACTCTTTTCCTGGAATAGCAATTAACTTAGAATAATCTTCGCGCTCTCCAATAATTGGAGGAATAATTGCTATTCCTCTTGGAATATCAATTATCTTTCTTCCTTTCTTCTCCCTTCTTGCGTACTCATTGTGAAATTCCATGATTCTTAATTCCTGTACTAAATAATTTTCTTTATAATATTCTTCAATTTCCAACTTGAAGTGAAACAATACCATCTTTTTAGTTTCAGCATCTAATTCGTGAAGTGTGAACAAGAAACTATCAGGAAAAGGAATAATCCAATTTAAGGAATGACGAACACCCAAAAATAACTTCAACAGTTCACGACCATTCTCGACTCGATATCTAGGTAGTATTGTCCTTAAAAAAAATCAGCGATGATATGGAATCGACCCCCTTCAAATTCTTTCTTAAAGAATCTGATTATGAATGTCAGGATAAAAGAGTCATTAATATCGGAATAAGATTTTAAAATATTGAAAACATGCTCTACTTTGATATTGATAATTGCACCGAGAAGATATCCCTCTCGAGTAAAATCATACAATGGTGTCAGTTCATTATTCCTCTCTGCTTTTACCTTGTCCTTTTCTATTAATAATCCTAGTCTAACTAGGTTATGAAGACAGGATTCAATTCGCTGGCGTCTATTCCCTATACGGACATACATCGGCGTACGAGACTTGTTATCAGCGTAATAGTTTTTCATTTCAATATTATTTCTCATCAACCACTTTGCTATTTCAGTAAAACGAAATCCATTTTCGTAAGGATGTTTTATGCCGTATTTTAGAATATCTTGATACATTAAAGAATCTTTAGTATATTCTCTTAACCCTTCCACCTTTTCAAAAATAGCCTTATTAATGTCAATGTAATATGTCCTGGTTTAACAATATCATCTCTGATACTGTGTGTTTTGGTCTTTGATTTCACATAGTATGTATCTAGTCATCCTCTATATTTATCATAGATTACGAAACCTGTTTAGTCAATGAGTACAGATTACGAATTTAGGAAAGTTCAAGGTCTAGTTGGAGAGAGTTCTTTTTCAATTATTCTTCCAAAAATATATGCTTTGAGATTAGGCATAGGCAAAGGTGATTTTGTAAGGGTCAAACAAGAAGAGAAGAGGATTATAATAGAGAAGGCATGAAAATGAATAACGAAACAACCAAGTTAGACAGCGAAAGACAAGGAATTGCTAAGACATGCTCAGAATTAGATCAAAAAGGTAGCGTTGGTCACTCAATGCCTGCAAAAGAACAATTGACTTTGATTGACAACAAAAACAGAACTGAGGTAGACGCTGTAATAGAGGAGGTCAAACGAGAATTAAGAAGCGTTTTTGTAAAGACGGATGAGCAGATAAAAAGGTTAGGAATCGCGCTAAAGAAAGTCGTCAAGAGAGAAGAAAGTATCTGCGAGGAGATAAAGAATGCCTTAAAGGAAGAGATAGCCGAGGGTGTTATATCGACGAGAACCATAGAGCTTCACTGTCCTATTGAATGGAAACACAAAACCAAACCGAGGCAAGGGGAGAACGAAAAAATTTCGTTCTCTAAAGAACTCAAAGAGAAGTCACAACAGCAGATAGTTGCGACTAATCAAGGTAAATCAGTTATTTACGAAGAACCAGCACCCTCCACCGAGACATCTCGAGTAGATGATGCTCCAATTGTAGATATTCAGAAATCACAGGAAAATGAACGAATTGAATCAGAATGCTGCAGTCATTTGCGACACATTGAAGAGTTAAAGGCTCTTAATGCCAAGACTATTTGTAAACAGATCTTCTCACAATTTTTCTTTAATTCAAGGTCATCAGTACTACTCTTAATCCTGCAAATCAGGTACTGAGAATTATCTAATGCTGCAGCAACATTCGAAGCCCTAACAAGCTCAACTAGCTTGTTGGAGAATAGTCCCATGTTTATTTTTGCTGCTCCTAGATCTACATTGGGAAGAGTTAAAGATATTTCGTTTCCTATCCTTTTTACCATTTTTTCACAATCATGACCCTTAAGTTTTGAGGCTATACCCTTTAATATGTTCAATTATTTTATTTATTCTTCACGTTACTTAAACTTTAGAGAATTTTTATATAGATCTGTTCTAGGATAATATACCGCATGTAACCATGGCAGTAACTAATACTTGGCGCTGGGTGCAAGAAGAGAAGGCAGAGAGATACAAAGATGATGGAAACAAGAAAGCTCTTGTTATAGCTATTAGTGAGTATGATTCACACAATTTAAAACCCATAAAATTTTGTGAAAACGACGGTCATGAAATGTATGAGGTTCTAAAGAAATTAGGATACGAAATTCCTGACAATTGTAAACTG
>JASHSN010000668.1 GCA_030038695.1 Nitrososphaeraceae archaeon | reverse complement strand
CAAGGTTTAAGTAAAATAGGGACAACAAATACTATGTTAATACTTTCACTTTCATCTGTGTTTGGTCTAGTTTTAGCTGCAATATTTCTACATGAACATGTTTCCATATTTCAAATAATCGCCGCCGGAGTTATGTTGTTTGGTATATATCTAATAAATCGAAATCACAATGTCAAGGTAACAGTCGAATCTTGATTACCTTATATGTACAATTTGGAAGCATGCGTTTCCCTGTCTAGATGGTTTTTTTTACTTATACATATACAATCAGGTACTAATGGAATTTTGGCACTAGCATTTGTGTTACAATTCCGAGGGCATGACCCAGGAATTGTTTAAGATATTTGAGAAGTATAGACTAGGAGAACGAGCTATGTTGTGTCTCTGGGTTAATTGCCAGTTGAATGCTGCAATCCGTGAACCGTCTCGTATTCTCGAATTACGGGATACGTTAAAGGAATGGTTGCAGGAATTGCGATGACAGGGAGCCAGCAATCAAACGATGACATGAAATTGCTTATCTGCCCGTCGAAGGTGCTTGGCGATAAGTTACTACATATTATCGGATTCTACACTTGGAGACTCTAGCCAAGTGTTTGCGTAACTTTGGCTTATTACGATTTGTAAACCTGAGGAAGAATCTTTTATAATCTATGTTAGTAGTAGTGTTATATGAAAATACACGCTGCAGTGCCTATTATAATAGGCTTGGCTTTGATTTTAAGTACGCCTGTAGTATTAAAGACTGCTTGTGCTCAAGTGAGGATGGGGCCATCTGTCCCAAACCCCATGATGTCAGCATCGGGAATCGTAGGAAACAATGCCGAAACTGACCGAAACTCCGCTATACAGGGCGTAACCGAAGCACTTAGCTCATTACACGGATCTTCTGGTGTAGGCACAATACCATTCCAGCCCGTGGCCACACATGGGGGAGAGAGAGCTATAAACGCCGCCCTCATCGCTGGCATAGGATTTATTATAGCATCATTCTACAAATTTCATCAACATAAACAAAACCCTCAAATCAAATGATGATACCTGTTCGTTAAGTTGAAGCTGGGCGCAAGGCTACGATACGTCTGTACGGCCGAAGGATGATTGGGTTATAAGATATGTTCTGGACTCGATATTCACTTTACATATCCATACTTTGAAATGACATAGATGAACATACGATGACTACGTCACACATCCTACAAGATCTTCAGTCGTTCTATCTATCGGCTAGTGCTGCCAAAATGGTGGAAGCCGAAGTCGCCGTGGAAGTGGAAGGCCTCTCCACCGAAGAAGTTAGACAATGGTGAGGGATAGCTAATACCGCCACAGCCGTCGCAACCATAGTCAGAGGCACCACCGCAGCCTAAATCGCTTCCGCATAAGTTGGCTGCCAACACTTTTTGATTGGCAACTATTGAACCTGCTACAAGAAATAATGATAGAGCTGCAATCACTGATATACTAAATGTAATCGTTCTCTTTGCTCCAAACGACTGTGACATTTTTCTATAACTATACGATGGCATTTGTCATATTTATATCCCGTCGTATATTCGACGAATGTATTAAATTGACCTGACAATGTTTCCTGATAGAGTCTCGAAAGGATGGTCACATCATGAACCGCCACCAACCATATACCTGCAAAGCTTCATGATTATCAGAAAGTCCTGTCGTGAGCTATTTTAACTAGCGTTATGATATTCCCGTATGGAAGCAGGAGACATTTTTGATAAAGAGATAGAGTCCTGGAAAGGGTTTGAATACGCTCTACGAGAAGAGAATAAGACCCTCTTCAATAAAATGTTGAGTAACAAGGAAGAGTATGCCGATTGTATGAGTTCTAAGGGTGAGAATTTTTCCACAGAGGTTTTGTTTATGATTCTCATCTTTGAACAGCAAAAAATGATCAATAAATTGATAACAAGGTTGGCGGAGGAAAAAAACGCGGCTTAAGCTTAATAGAATTTGTGTACCCATTTTTCTACATCTCAAAAGGAGAGACGATCCTGGTATGAACGCCTGATTATTCCAATCGTAATATCCACTCCTAAATCGTTGTCTATAACTAATCCTGGAGTTGTAGAAGCTATTAATATTGGAATAGGGTTGCGACTGAGAGGGGAGAGGAGTAGATTCTTCAGCAGCGAGACATAATCCTTCATACCCATTACGATTGTTATTGAACAGGCCTTCCAATGCTAAATTGAACAAGCCTTTATACACACCTATCTCACCCTTAGATGAGCATTAAACACCAAAAATACAAACATCATAAAGTCAGCTGTACGGATTTCATCTCGATCTCTAAGGATCGAATTCGGCAGTAGTGAAATATTGTGTATTTGCTAATGCAAAAACCAAAAGCAATAGAAATGCAACTATAAACCACGATTTCTAGAGACGAATATACTAAATCTTTATTCAGGTGCCATCACTACGTTATTATAGACCGAATATTAAGTCAGACGTAACCTCTTGCGAAAGTATGTAGCCTATATTTTCGTTGTTTGCTATCAAAAGAAATTACAGCCAGTTTTAGAACCTGAAACTTAAAAAGACTAGAGACTAGAAACTGAGTTGTAAATGGAAGTCCTTTTGGGCTGTTCAGGTTGGAATTATCCTGATACTGCAGACAAGGGTGGTTGGACTGGCGTATTCTATCCTGATAAAGACACCAAAAGGCTTCGTTATTATTCTCAATTCTTTAACACAGCAGAGATGGACTCTAGTTTTTATGACAGATTCTATTCACAAATGACAAAAGGTACGTTCATTGGAATGGCCAGGGCAACTCCAGAAAAATTTCAGTTTTCTATTAAGGTTCCAGAAACCATTACCCATGTCAAAAGATTAGATCTCAACAAAGGGGCAATGATATTGTTCCAGGAATTTCTGGATAAAATATCTCCCTTAAAGACAGCAAACAAATTGGGAGCAATATTATTCCAGCTTCCGCCCAGCTTTACTGTTAATGATTTTAAGAATATCGAACAATTTCTAGATAAATTACCTGCTGCTGATGGATATGACTATGCTATTGAATTCAGACACATTTCTTGGGGAACTGAAGGTCCATGGGAAATGCTAAAGCATTACAATATAGCAGCTGTTATGACAGATTCTCCTCCAAGTGAAAATCTCCAATTTTTATCAGATGTAATCATTACTTCTAATCAGTCGTTTATTAGATTTCATGGAAGAAACACCAAGGGTCACTATTGGTATAATTATCTGTATTCCCAAGAAGAATTGATACCATGGGTAGAGAAAGTGAGTGAGATAAGAGAACAAACAAAGATTCTGCGTATTTATTTCAACAATCATTATGGCGGGAAGGCTGTGGTTAACGCAATGCAGTTCAAAGAGATGATTGGAGTATCATTATCTGCAGATGAAAAAAGAGTAATGGAAAATATAAAAGCACACATCCTTGGCAATTAGTGAATTTCAGTCAAATAATTAGGATATACAATAAGCATCTAATCCTCGAAGAAGGGTCTAAACTGAACGTCAAAACCTGGACAGTTATTTGCAAATTGCTTTACTGTGATCATTTTGCATATTTTGTCCTGTAATTCCGTATGTTCCGTTATCTTCTGTTTACAAATCGGACATAGTGGTTGACGATTCACAATATACCAATAAGTCATCTAAATGCTAATTATTAAAAGATTTACACAAGCATCCTAATCTTTGGCAGGTTCTTTTCCTAATGCACTAAGCCAATCATACTTAGAAAATAAGGACAAATTATATTACGCTTCACGGGAAAATATATCTACCACAGATTGGTTGGTATCTGTCAGATTGTTTGTCAGATAGAGATATGGAACGAAACCTAGATCTAGCAAAGTTAAGCCGTACGGTTTCACATGCTCTTCGTCACGAACCGTGGCTCTATGGACTTGAATTGGATAGTTATGGATGGGTTGATTTGATTGACTTAGTAGTTAGTTTACGTAGCCGCAGGAATGAGTGGCTAAGGCTTGGTGAGAATGAAATAATCGAAATGATTTGCAATTCAGATAAGTATCGCTTTGAGCTATGTAATGGAAAGATCCGGGCTTTATATGGACATTCCATACCAGGCAGAGTGCTCAAGATATCTGTACAACCGCCCGCAGTTTTATTTCATGGCACATCTTCAAGGTTCATAAAACAGATAAAAGATGAAGGTCTTAAGCCGAAGGGAAGGCAGTATGTCCATTTGTCCGTTGACCAAGAAACTGCTTTACTGGTAGCCAAACGCAAACAAGGGATATCTTTCATCATTATAGTCCAAGCAAGTGAGGCCTATCAAAATGGAATAAAGTTCTACCAAGGCAACAACACTACCTGGCTAGCAGACTACATATCCCCAGACTACCTAGATGTCAATACATCTGTAAGTTGTAATGATCGTGGTGATAATTATGCCCTCTAAAGTGTTACTAATGTCCCTTTTTCGCTAATTATGACGACGCCCGGATCTCAGTTATCATGAAACTTTATATGCCGTGGTAATCAGCTGCACGCTGAACGCTGAACTATAACACTTTACTATTACGCGAAAATAAGGTAAATTGCCGGTGATACGCCTGTTCAAACAACGTTTACCACCGGCTAGGGTTTACTAACTAGGAAACCCATTATGTATGTGGGTTCATATACACAAGCGACATATACCAAGTTCAAATTAAGAGTAGGAGTAGGAACAGTAGATTGAACTAGAAGCGGCATGCCAACGACACTAACAACCACGATTTCTAAAATTCAGCTCGTTCCCAATTCGACAAACGCATCAGTAATAACCGAGTTTCACAACTATCTGATCGCAAACGAGATGAATCTCCAGGTCATCATGGGTCTCCCGGGCATCATAGGTACTGACATCAAGACCATTACCATTACCTTTTTTATACCACTCGTTTTATACCACTCGTTGAATATTTCAGCGCAACTTAAAGATATAGAAAAATGACATGTATGATGGAAGCATTAGGGATAAAAGAATTGGAGGAGAAAGAGAGAACGGATTGAGTTCCACTTGCGATATCTGTAACAAACCGCCCAACTGTGACGAGTTCAAAGAACATTTGAAAGAGTTACACAGAGTATACGACGATGTAAAACAAGAGGAAGCAAAGAAACAAAGAATGTGTACAGCACACGAGGCCAGAAAGCCGGACTTGTTTCTCGGGAATGCTGGCAGTCCTGTGTGGATCATGACACCAGAAGAAAGCAAATGGGTTAAGACTGGTGAAGGAAATCCTCCAGAGACTATATCAAAAGCACGACATTATGAAGGAAATGAGATCGTATTTGAGGCGGAGTCTACATGAAATATATAACACTCGATTATGTTTACTCCCTACAAAATCCTATAGATTATGTAAGTTTCTCTATCTAGGCATCACATACGGTACGAGCATATCCCGCAGCGCCATCAAGGCTATATTCCGGATCGGAACATGCTAGCTGTAGTATAACCGGACTCGTACGATGAGCCGGAAAGTATATAGCTAAGGGAAGAGGCTGGAGCCTTAGATACTATTTGTTTTTCAGTAGAATCCTGTGCCCACGTGTAATCTTATAGTAGGATACGAATCCCACCTCTCACTACCACTGTCAATGCCGCTTTGTGCCGTTGAGCAGATGTTGATATCTGTGGAATTCCTTTACTTGGTGAGAAAGCTCGTCTTAAGACACCTATCTGTTCTTGTATAGCTGTTTATTCGTCCTCTTTAGCTAATATTATAAGGATTGATCAAACTGAAAAACATCTGTCAAAAAAGGAATATATCTTTCAGCTTTTAAACACCTCCTATGAAATCAATAGAAACGTCGTGTGGCCGGCGTCAGACAAATTTGGAGGTTTTTGCGATTTGACTGATGATGCAACATACGATAGGTTAACTAGAGCTAACGCGGTGCTACTTCTAGTCGACCATCAGGTCGGTCTGGTTGCTGGCTGCCGGTACCCAGAGCCACAAGATCTCCGCAAGAACGTCGTTGGTCTCACTCGTGCTTCCAAGATTCTCGACGTGCCGATAGTCGCGACCACCACTATGTCAGACGGCATGTTCGGACCCATCTTTCCAGAGCTGGCCGATCTACTGAAAGATCAAGAAATAATTGACCGAACGAAAGTAAACCCCTTCGACGAACCTCGAATCAGCTCCTCCATCAAAAAGACGGGAAGGTCCAAAGTTATTATTGCCGGG
>JASHSN010000077.1 GCA_030038695.1 Nitrososphaeraceae archaeon | reverse complement strand
ACAGGCTAAATTGTAAACGAATACCACGATACAGAGCTAGACATTGGATTGTTGAAAGAACCCACTCCTGGATGAATAGGTTTAGAAGATTATTGATACGATGGGAGAAAAAACTAGAAAACTACGTAGCTATGTTACATTTTGCTTGTACATGTATTACTTACAGAGCAGCAGGACTTTTCGCATAGGCTCTTATTCCAGCCCTAATCATAATCATTTATGGAATAGTTCTGATTAGTATGTACGTATACGGAACTATCGATACTCCCTCAGGAACAAGTACGTATATGCGAGGAAATGTCTCTTACTTGCTACTTCTTTATATATGGTTTATACCTACAGGAGCAGTATTATTTTTAGTTAAAAAGTTACATATAGGTACTTCAAGGGATAAAACATAACAGAACAGCAGCTTGAGACACGTTGTCAAAGCAGTAAGCTCACAGGACTAATAATACAAAGCTCCCTTTTAGGAGGAGAGGATTCACGAGGGGGTGGAAAGGGGATTCTTTAGCATCCGCGTGGATCCAATGGCCCTAAGGATGCCTGCCTTGTTGTTCTGCTAATACCTTCGCTGCTTGTGCCTTCGTCCTCTGCTAATACTTTAGGTTGCTTGCACCCGCAATCAGGAGGTGGTGGAGGCATGCAGCCGCAATCATGTGGTCTGGCCTGTGCAAATGCCTGATTTGAGAAGGTAACTGCTGATATGTACGCTATTAGAATTATCGCTATGACCAAGACTATAGTTGTTTCTTTATCTCCAATTCCAATTTTTTTAATTATTTATTTTCAGCTATCTAAAGGTGTAAAAATGAGGCTTTTTATACAACAATACGAATTTGTTTATGATGATAAAAGAAATTTGTCTGATTGCTATAGTGGCATTCGGATTAACACTAGTAATCCCGATAACGAATGTCCTGGCGGATAATCGAACACACCCTCCCTCTAGGTAGTCATCACATATACAGCACAAGCTTGCAGGTTCCTGCTGGCTTCGGGTTCGGGATAGGTGCAATCACAAAATTTAAGGCTCATAAAGATAATCCCACCCACCTCACACGTCACAAATAGCTGCAGTCGTAGGATACATCTGGTTCAATCATGAAAATAGCATAATAACCCAAATCCATCCACCTTTTCCATTCAAATGAAGTAACCATAGTACGTACGGCATTTGCCTTCTAGCTGTTTTTTTCTGATCTACTACTGAAAAGCTGGATTGAAGTAATTATCGAACCATCTATGGTTACCGCCCCGTTTTTCTAGCTGCTAACGCAATAAGCTGGTCTGATAAATGCGCTATAGCATCATCTTTCATTTTGTCACGTTGTTCTAATTCTTCTACTTTGCTGTGTATGTCAGCCCCTTGTCTTTCCAATTGCGTTATATTTAGAGGTAAGTAAGGTTCAATTCCACGGAAGTGAAATATGTTTGGAATACGAACAATTTCTCGATGCTGATCTTGACTTAATAGGCATAATCAAGATTCCGTAGAGGACAATCATCTGAATACACATGGGATGATCCTCTAGCTGTTATAGTTCCAGTATAATCACCTGCGACCTCTAAGACATCAGCAGAATCAGATATTTCCTTCAGTATCTCCAAGGTTAGTCTATGGTTTGTAACGTAGTGTGTTCCGTTATCATATATTGCTGGAACCATCCCCGTTTTCTCACAAATATATTGTTTTGCTGCTTCGGAATCTAGATTTGGTTTAGTGAATACTTCCACCATATATATAGGTGAAATGTTGGGATTTTTTTTCAAACCCTAAGCAGATCATGGATCAAATATGGTTCTGATTTTGGAAAGTAAGTCAGGTATAATGTCTCCAATCCCGTATATACCCTCTCGATTTCTTTGATTTCTTGAAATTCAGACATACTTACAACTTCCCTCAGCTATACCAAATGCTATTCGGTATGAAGCTATGATTCCCGGTGTCGCTACCAGCATGGCTGCAACCAGAGCAGAAGTTATCACTGCCACAGGAATTTTTTGCATTGCTATGAAATAATTTCGCGTAAATATAAAGACCATACACGAATACCACTTCTGGAATCCAGGGTTTATGGCTAGGCTGGCCCAGTTAAGAAATTTACCTTCATATATCGTCGTTCTGTCCCGAATGCGAGGTCCTCATCCATCGATCCTAACACGGTGTACCGCAGATGGAAACCCAATCAATAACTAGAGACATATCCGAATTCTCTGCGTTCTGATAACGTTGCTATTCTTTCCTTGACTGTAACCTAATGTCGATTTTCTGTCGAATCTAGCCTATCTGTTAAAGCGATAAGCTGATCTGATAAATGTACAATTGCATCGTCTTTCAGTTTGTCACGATCTCTCATTGTATGGTTTAGTGCTTCTAGTTCTTCGACCCTAGTATTCATATCTGCACCCTATCTTTCCAGCTGCGGTATATTTAGTACTACCTGTTATAGCTTCACGATGTTTGAGAGAAAAAGCTAAATCAGGAAAACAACCGAACCCTTCTACATGCGTGGACAGAATCCCTTTCCTAATACATGTACAAGCAAAATGGCGCTACGTAGTAATCTATCGCGATTCTGTACCTGCAAAGGTAATTAAATGATGTAGTGCTAAATGAAATAATGAATACTGCTACTAAAGTAGATATTCATGATTTGCCAATTGATTTACAGTCCATAAAAGAAGAACTAACAACCACAGATTCAATTAATCAGCTCGATGTAGCAGATGGATTAAAGGAGTTACTATTGAATAAGGGTTTTGGTCTAAAATTGCAGTATCGGGATTGGCTAAAATGATTGGTATAGATAATCCTGTCGCTAGGATTATTCATCACGCAGCAAGGAAAGTCTAACAGATAAGTACACGTGGCTATAGTGAAAAATTAGTTGGAACAAAGAGACCAACCCTGTAAATACTTCAGCCGCGTATTGTTATGATGGATGATTTGAGTAAATATAAAAATTTTACATCTCTTGTTTATAATGCTCCCACATGCGATGTCTGCGGCCAGCCTAAAGTAGACATATATCAGGATGAAGGTATTTTCTGCTTAGAATGCTGGAGAAAGAACACAGAACCTTAGGAAGAGCCTAAGATTTCGTATGTTGTAGGCGATGTCACAAGATGATGAATCAAATTTATTCAATTGAGCTTCAAATCATAAAGTAGAACGTAAAAAACCTATTAGAATCCAACGTTAGAACGAGAAGGCATATGGTACGCGGATACACGAAGGCCTACATATCAGTCTTTTTCTCCATCGTTCGATAAACGTTACACTACACTACACAAGGTCTTCAAATATCTATTGAGGGATGTTAGGTAGAGGGGTAGAGGGGGATTCTTGTTATGGCCACCAACCCAAACATACCTCAACATCCACTGTTGTTCTTATACTTGAAAATTGGTTCGAGTGCCGTTTCTACTTCATCTATTACATCTCGGCATCATTGAGATGCTGGGTCTGAACAATAAGGAATATTTTCACCATGATGTTTCTAATCAAAATATCACAGCTCGAATACATCGACGGCATGTACTATCTTCTTACCAACTGCTGTTTGACACTCCTGATATACTATAACAGGGAATAGTTTTCAATAAATAACAA
>JASHSN010000667.1 GCA_030038695.1 Nitrososphaeraceae archaeon | reverse complement strand
ACCAGCAATAGTATAATAATTAGTGTTTGGGTTGGTTGGAACTAGCGTGTCGTGAGCACCGATTTTTAAATCATCTAAAGCTGGACGACAGGATAAGTTAAAGAAATCAAAGTTTAGACCATGAGTTGCCAACACTTTATTTGCTAAAATATCGCCGCCATTTGGTGTTCCAATCATTATTAAATTGGCAACATCATGAGTGCCGCTATTGGCCAAATATTGTCTTGCATCCAAACCACCTTTGCTAATACCGACAATGTTTACTTTATTATGTGGCGTCCAGCTTTTCACTTCTTGAACTATCTGGCTAAGCTCATCAGCATGAGCTGAAGCTGCTCCACATTTGTCGTTAGAAAAAGATACCGTACAAAATCGAATGCCATCAAGGTCAAGCAGGTGTTGCCAGTGGGACCATACAGATGGTGATCCGTTGTATCCATGTATTAGAATTACTGGAAGGACGTTAGGTGATTTTGGAGATGATGATGTATTATTTTCATCAAAACACATTGCTTTAGCATTTGCTCTTTCAAAGAATGGCGTACCGTCTATTATCGTTGGTGACAGAACAATTATCAATATTATAGCTGCTATTACGAAAATTTTCTTTGCTCGATTAGTATCGTCTGACACAGACACTAATTGATAAAAGTGAGCTATATATGAATATCTAAATAGCCAAGATGAATGTTCAAATGCAAATGATCTGTCTACAAGATTCGCATTTAAATAATTATAGACACCTATGGGAGTTGTGTTAAAGTATTCTTTTATAAAAGACATATCATAAATATAATATCAATCCCTCTTGTCTAGACCCTTATCATTAAACGGAGCTAGTGATGTGGCAAGTCCATAGCCAGAAAGAGAGAAGCGTCTGTCCCATAGAGTCAGCAAACTGATAGACACCTATGGCAAACTTCAGTTGTGTCGGACAGACACTACAGGTGGATTATAGTCATGGAGAATTCCAACTGGTGAGAAAGGCATATGGTCACAGCAGATGATAGAGATAACAGGTTTTAGGCTATGACCATATTCCTGAACCTTGGGATAAGTCGTCATTAACTACTGTACAACAACGTATAAAGCAATTGTCACTTCCTACAAGGTCTGAAGATATTGAACACACGGTCACAGCATTGATGTGTCTCTCAAAAAGACTGTGTGACCATGCGCTAAATTAGGAGTGTATACGTTATAGCGCGATATAGTATAAATCAATTCCAGCAGTTTAGTGAACCCTCTCTCCCTGTACTGAAGGAGAGCTTGCCATTATAACAAGCCTGCGGAACTAATGTACCAGGAGCATGTCTCAATCTGCTACCAAAGTGCGTCTGGAGGACCTAGACATAAAGCCATTTCTAATAACCAAGCTTAAGATGGCTGGAATAGAATCAGTCTTTGACTTGGCTATTTCTATTCCTCATCAACTCGTAGATGTTGCATGTGGCGGAACGCTGACTGAGACCGATGAACATGTTGCACTTGAACTTGTGACTAAAGCGAAAAAGGCCTTGGTGGATTCAGGACTGCTTTTCAAAGATTTTTCCACAGCTCAGGAAATCTTGGAAAGAAGAAAGAACCTACTCAAATGTTCGACAGGTTGTTCAAAGCTTGACTCCTTTCTGAAAGGTGGAATTGAGACCCAAGCAATCACAGAGATAGCCGGCGAATTTGGCAGCGGCAAGAGCCAGATTTGTTATACTTTATGCGTAACGGCAAACAATCCACTAGATAGAAATGGTCTAGGTGGTAACGTGATTTTTATAGACACGGAGAACACCTTCAGGGCTGAGAGGATTTTTCAGATAGCTGAACATAAAGGAATCAGGGAACCAGATGAAATACTACGAAAAATATATGTCTGTAAAATTTTTAACACCAGTCATTTAGAAGTAATAATCCAAAACCTTGGGAAATCAATTGAAGAGTATAAGGCTAAACTTGTGATGGTGGATAGCATCATTGCACTTCATAGGGCAGAATTCACCGGTAGGGGAACATTGGCCGAGCGACAGCAACGGCTCAACATCATTCTGCACAAACTAAGTAGATTAGCCGAAGTACATAACATTGCTGTAGTGGTTACAAATCAAGTCCAAAGTCAACCAGATGATTTCTCTGCGGGCCGCGATGGTTTACGTGCTACAGGTGGAAACGTTATGGGCCATGCAACTACATATAGGATTCTTCTAAGAAAGGCAGGGAAAACCCGAATAGCAATAATGGTAGATTCTCCATATCACATGTATGACCAGACAAGATTCTCAATAACGGAAGCAGGCTTACAGGATGTTGAGGAATACAAGGATACAGGAAAGGAATGGTGATGGCTGTGATTCCAACTAACGGTGATAAAAGTATGGGTACTGGGATATTACTTAAAAGAGAATATCCAGACCCACGAATGCTACCCGCTCAACCTTCGTGGCAGCAACTACGACCGCAACTAGCGCTGTCAGAATTAATTCCGGGACAATATGTTTCTACTACCGCTAAAATTGCATACGTGAAAACCTCTGAGAGGACCGATCCTCTTGGTACTAAATTGGTATTCACGGGAGTCTTGGAGGATTCTACGTTTAAAGCACCGTTTGTGAGTCACAGGATTTCATATCCACTTATCAGAAACTCTGTCTACAAGTTTAACTCTGCATATGTCCATGAGTTTGAAGACAAATCACTATTGCTGGTTGTAACTGAGAATACGAAGATTGAATCCAAGAATGTAGAGGATTATAGAGAATTTGTTTGGACGCCTAAAATAGAATCAATAAAGCGACCAGTCCATTATGTCGCATTACAAGGAGTTATCACAACTGTTCATAGCAATTCTGGACTGATAAAGAGATGTAACAAATGTAAGTCTATTCTAAATGATTCGTGCCCCAATAATTGTAATATAGGTTGGGGTTGGGACTTAAGAGTGTCTTCTAGACTTTATGATGGTTCAGGTTCCATAAAGATGATATTAACCAAGGACATAGCATCGAAAGTACTCCAGAAGAGTTTGAGTGAACTGATATTGCTTTCAAGTCAACCTCTCCCAAGCACTACCACTAATCTGTTTCAAACATCTATTTGCAGTATAAAAATCCCAGACAGCATCGAAGTCGTAGAAGCAGTAAGCGAATACGTCTCATCTTACAGAAAAAGTGGCAAGCTCATAATAACGGACGGCAGCAATCTAGCATATCTTCCTACGAATGAAGAGCATCAATTCTCAGATTTCAGTACAAAACTGTTACGTGCTACTGAGCCGGAAGATATGAAGATTATTAGAAGACTAATAGAGAAGGCTCTAGAACTGGGCATAAAGAAGGTGACATGCCATCAGAGGATGCATGGCATATTTTTACTTGAAGAACCCATTTCGCTATACAGATGCGAGAAAGCGCGTCTATATCTCGGATTCTCTGCAAGAATAAATGTACAGCAAAGTGGAGCAACAATAGAATGGACTCCGCAAGCATATGTCAGAGAAAGTGTCCTCGACTACGTGCAATTACGTAGAGAAAAAGGTGCTTCTGCAAGTGCGATTACTAGGTTTTTGACAACGTACAGAAATAGAGTGATTGTGGCTCCAACCGGCAACTATGGCAGCATTGTTGAAGTTATCATGCGGAAGGCTGGTGACCAGAAAGTGTCTGACAATGATACGAGAAACCTATTGGAATTCTGGAAGCAAATCTATGATATTGATATTTCACCTGACGAGATTCCTCTACTGAGAGTAAAGATCGTAAACTCCGAAGCGACCTTTACTTATCCACCAAGCATGTGCTTCTTTGCCGGTGGTGATTCTCTAGTAATCCCGGCGGGTGTACAGAAGTTTATTGAGAATAAAAAGTCAACACTCAAAACCAGGATGGATGAGGTCGCCGGTAAAGCAATCCATGATTTGAGAATTGGTGATTTGAGTCTGGGTTCGGATGCTGAGATTACAGAGCAACAACCAGACCTTCAAACCCAGTTGTTACAAGAGACCAGATAAAGACTATTCGGTAGAAATGTGTCTGCCTGGGGTTCTGTTCTCTCTGTACATGACGAGCTTTGGTACTTTCCAAATCAGATACGGTTCTCATAGGCAGTTGTGCAATGCCACTTACACAGATGCAAACAGCCTACGATCACTTCAATGAACATAGGAATACTTTGAGGATGACAACAGGTTCTGCGAACTTGGATTCGTTGATAGACAGCATACAAGAGGGTCAATTCTACTTGTTTTATGGCAGCAATAAGACATTTCTTGATGGATTGGCTCATGGACTACTTGTAAATTGTGTACTGCCTGTTCGTGAGAAACATGGTTTTGAGTCAATGGTTATGTATATTAACAATGTCGACTACTACCAGCCGGATAAATTCAAGGTTTTAAGTCCTGAAAAAATAGCGATCACTGCGAAATGTACGGGCATAGAACCGAAGATTGTCTTCAAAAATCTTTTCATTCGGATAGCCTATAATCAGCGACATCAGTTAACAGTAGCAAAGCAAGTCTCCGACTTTCTTGAGTCAAGGAATCAAGGCACAAGATTGCTAGTCGTCAACAATATTACCAAGTACTTCAGAGAAGCGAAGCACAAGAATTATGCTGCAGGCATTTTGAAAGAAACTCTAGGAATCTTGTGTAAAGTTTGTGCCAGAAACAGAATAGCATTGATATGTACCGGCGAT
>JASHSN010000666.1 GCA_030038695.1 Nitrososphaeraceae archaeon | reverse complement strand
TAGGAGATTCCAAAAAAGGATCTATGTAACGCTACCAGAGAATAGCTCAAGAATCAATTTATTTAATCAATATACCGCGGCGTTGAAGAAAGAACGCTCATTGAGATCGGAAGATCTTGCCAAGTTAGGGGAAGGGTATAGTGCAAGTGATATCAAGGACGTATGTCAGTCAGCACAGCTGAGAGTAGTTAACGAGTTGTTTGAAAGTGGAAAGGCGATGGAAGCACAATCGAATCCAAGAGCGATCAACATGATTGACTTTAAAGAAATCTTTAAAATCAGAAAACCAAGTGTGAGTATCGACATGATTAGAGCATATATGAGATGGAGTGACCAGTTTAAGGCGCTCTAATATTCAAAACAAGAGGTACCACTAACTCATTAGGATTAGGGGCGTTTTACTGCCTTCGTTTATAAACAGTTTCGTAGATCTGAATTAATATGAGTATAGAGTTTTATCGCAGTTGTTTGATTTCGTTAGAAATGGCATAGATTTTGATGCCATCCTAAGGTGTATCGTTCAAGATAGGAACCGAATCTTATATCGACCCATATTGCAGGTATTCTATTGTGTAAGTTATCTCTTATTGTTCCGAAATTGTGGTAACAATTACATTACTAGCACCATCTACTTCTTTTTATGTAACATAGGCTCACTCACCCGTAACATACTGTATTCCGACAGGACATAATTAAGATGACTCCGTTTCTACTGGTTTTTTGGTTTTCTTCATCTTAACATTGCTAACCATTTTTTCTTCTTGTTTTTTGTTGGTGAAACGAAGTCGGTTGGATTAGGGCTATTGAGTCTCCTTTTCCTAACTTGATAACATGAAAGGTGATCGGTAGGATATTTTAGGTCCCTAATATCTCAGGGGTTCTCTGCAGCCAACTTGGGACACACTTTAACCGTCACCTGCGGATTTCAATTCATCTGCCCCTCCAAAGGCAAACTTTGCGGCACTGCTCCTTTGGACAAATAACTCTCTTTACTAGCCAGAACCAAGCATGATTGCACGTAGATATTTTATTGTATATCACAGGCGGTCCATTAGGTTTCGGGGTTTGAACTTCTGAATCGGTTCATGGCTTCGCAGATCTTTTTCTTCGCGCTTTCTCTATCTTTCCAGCCTAGGACTTTCACATATTTTCCTTCTTCTAACTCTTTGTAGTGTTCAAAGAAATGGCTAATCTGATTACACAAATACTCAGGGATGTTTTGAACTTCCGTGATAGTAGAGAAGCTTGGATCCACCTTATTTAAAGGAGCAGCAACTATTTTTGAATCCTGACCTTTCTCATCCTCCGTTAGTAGTATCCCGACAGGGCGAGACTTTATAACAGCCATGGGCATTACTGAATCGTTACCGAGTACGAGTACGTCGACAGGGTCTCCGTCTTCCTCTTTCGTCTCAGGAATAAAACCGTAATTACATGGATAGTACATCGCACTTAGCAAGATTCTGTCTACAAAGATTACTCCACTGGTCATGTCCAATTCGTATTTTATGTTGCTTCCCTTCGGGATCTCTATCATCACGTTGATCTCATCAGGAGCATTTTCGCCGGCTGTCACAGTACTTCTAACCATCAAGGTCAGTACTTACGAGGATCAGATAGAATATATTCTTACTGCAGTTAATGTAGAATTTACTACAATATAGTATGCAGGTGTAAATTCGTTCTAGATGTTAGGATGGAACCGATACTCCAAAAGAGATTTGAAAAAATATTGAATCCGTACTATGGCATTTATGCTTGAGGAAATATTAAACAAAAAACATAAACACGAGTCAATAGGAGATTGCCATTCGTGCAGATGGAATTAGCAGACAAATACGATCCAAAAGCCATCGAAAGTGAGATTCGCAGCTACCTCCAAGGTATCGATTTAAACCCTGCATTGGAAAACGATTTGCGTGATAATAGACAACTGGTGGCTTTTATAGAGGGTCCTCCGACAATGAACGGAGAACCGCATGTTGGACATTTAAGAGGACGCATAATCAAGGATTTCTGGTACCGTTTTAGTACGCTACAAAAAAAGAAAGTTCTGTTCAGAGCCGGCTGGGACACACAGGGTTTGCCCGTGGAGTTGCAAGCTGAAAAGGAATTAGGTTTAACTGGGAATAAGATGGAAAACTTAAGAAAAGTAGGAATAGAGAAAATCGTAGAGACATGTAAAAAAGTGATTGATAGATACAACAAAAGTTGGATTGCGACAGATAAGTTATTGGGCATGTCTTTCAACTACGAGAAAGCATATTGGACTTACCGCGATGAGTACATCGAGAGAGAGTGGAAATATTTAAAAAAGGCATGGGAAACGGGAATGTTGACTGAATGGTTTAGAGTAGTCGCATATTGTCCTGGCTGCCAGACTTCCCTTAGCAATGCAGAAGTAAATCAAGGTTATGAAAATGTAGAAGATCCTTCTTTATACTATAAAGTCAAATTAATCGATGATGATGCATATTTAGTCGTGTGGACCACCATGCCGTTTACACTTGTGACCGATGAGTTGATAGGTGTTAATCCCGACGCAAATTATGTATACGCCAAGATAAAAAGCGAGGTATGGATAATTGGCGAAAATAGGATGCAAGCCCTGATGAGCGAGTTGAGGATAACAGACTATCACGTGGAAAAAACTGTCTTAGGCAGGGAGCTTAACGGAGTACATTATGTCCATCCACTATTAGGATTGATCCCTAAGTTACAGGAACTGGCAGCAGCAGGATCTATACACTTTATAGTCGCAGAAGAATTTGTAGATATTACTACTGGAAGTGGAATAGTACATCTCTCTCCAGCTAATGGTGAGAAGGATTTTGAAACTGCTGCTAAAAGGAATCTCCCAATTTTTGTGCCTATTGACGATAAGGTAAATTTTACCTCAGAAGCTGGAACCTTTGCGAATACCTTCGTAAGAGACGCGGATTTGAGAGTGGTCGAAGCACTGAGGACATCACATGCTTTACTGAAAATCGGGAAGATAAAGCACCAATATCCCAAATGTTGGCGTTCGCAGCACAAACTAGTTTGGCTCGCAAGACGGGAGTACTTCTATGCTATCGATATGCTCGGTGAGATGCCCACTGAAGCTGCAAATGGAGTTGACTATTTTTTTGAAGCTCCAAAAAATAGATTTCTGGAAATTATCAAAGAAAAAGTTCCATGGTGTATCACGAGGGAGCGCATATGGGGGACGCCTCTGCCTATATGGTCGTGTATCAAATGTCAACACAAAGATGCTCTCTTTTCAAGAGATGAAATCTTGAAGAAATCCATCTGTTTACCAGATGGTCCGGATTTTGAGCTACATAGACCGCAGATCGATAGGATCGAAATAAAGTGTGAAAATTGTGGTTCTAATATGCGAAGGGAACTATTTGTCTTGGATACTTGGCATAATAGCGGAGCTGCTCCTTACGCTTCACTAAGCGATTACGAGTTCAAAAAGCTGATTCCTGCTGTATTTATGACCGAGGGAATAGATCAAACACGAGGCTGGGCCTATACACTTTTAATTGAGAACGTGACAATGAATCAAAAGGCAGTTGCGCCCTTCCGTTCCTTCCTTTTCCAAGGACATGTTCTTGACGAAGCAGGCAACAAGATGAGCAAAAGCATAGGTAACGTTATAGACGGACGCAGTCTGCTTAGTGAACATCCTGTTGATTTAATACGATTTTATTTTATGTGGAAGTCCTCGCCTATCGATTCGCTGAAGTTCAGTCTACAGGAAATGCGATCAAGGCCATACCAAATTATGAGTACATTGTATTACCTGCACGTATACTTTAGACAGAATAGCACATTTGATGGGTTTGATTTTCGAAGCCATGATCTGGAGTGGGTCGTAGTTAACGGATTGATGTCACTATCCGACATCTGGCTTATTTCAAAACTCCAGCATCTAGTAGAGCAAGTCTCCATGGCATTCGAAAGATGTCGATTCAACGAGGGCGCTAGGGCCATCGAAGATTTTATAATCAATCAAATGAGCCAAATGTACATTCCTTTTACTAGAAATATTATCTGGGATGACAATCCTGAAGGTCTAAATCTGAGATTGGCAATTTATGCAGTTATAGCACACTGTCTTGAACGAATAGACATAATGTTGAATCCATTAACGCCATTTATCACGGAATACCTTTACTTGTCATGTTTCCCAAGCAGAAAAAGTGTGATGCTCGAATGTTGGCCAAAATATGACGATCATCATGTTAATAGGATTGTCGAACAGGCCTTTGATAAATGCAGGGAAATTATATCACTCTCGAACGCTGCACGTGTGAAAGCTATGTTAAAGAGGCGTTGGCCTATAAGAGAAGCCATTATTTGCACATCGGATACGAAGCTGTTGCGAACAAATGGGATTGCTGAGATACTGAAAACTCAGCTGAACGTTGAAAGCTACCGCATTTTTGAGATGAAGGATACAACATTTCTTCACAAGATGTTAGATTTAATAGAGGCTGAACTGCCCATTGTTCCCAATGTTTTTTTGATAAAAAAGAATGTGGGCTCCAAGGTAAGGGCCGATATCGTCAAGCTCAGTCAAGCACTTGACGAAGTCGATAAGGTGGAGTTGATAAAATCGTTGGAAGCATCAGGGAAATATACATTATCGTATGACAACAGACAGATAGACCTTTCAAGTGACGATTTAGAATTTTCGTATGTCGTAAGAGAAGGGTATGCTCTGTCAGAGCGAGACAACCTGATGGTTTTTATCGGCACAAAACGAGATAAAGATTTGATTACAAGGGGTTTGATGCGAGATCTCGCAAGGAATCTGCAACAACTTCGAAAAGAGCGTGGTTACAATCCCACGGATATAGTTCCAACTGCTTTTGTAGCAGATTTGTCTGAAGAAGAAATATCGTCTTTATATTCAATGAAGGAGGAACTGCTTCATCTCGTGCGAGTCAAATCAATTGTGCTCTCCAAAACTTCTGTGGAGAAGGTTAGTTACAAAACAATCCAACTGGATGAGAGGGAATTGGCGATCTCAGTAGAATAGAAACACTTCACTAAAAGGTATGCATTATTGTTGCTATAAAGAAATATATGCTCGGTCTGACTACGGTTAGATAATAACTACATAAAACCGGTCGGTCGGTTGTGTGCACAATGATTGTAAAGATACCATCCTGTCAATAAATATTCTCATATGCTTATAAATAAAAACTTTGGCGCATATTGTGAGTTGACGAATAAGCAAGTAACCATTGATGAAAGACAAGTAACACTTGACGATTGGGTGATCGAGAGATTCACAGAGAAGCTCAAGAAGGCCTCCATCATTGCAACTA
The DNA here is from genome assembly GCA_030038695.1 of Nitrososphaeraceae archaeon. GTDB lineage: Archaea > Thermoproteota > Nitrososphaeria > Nitrososphaerales > Nitrososphaeraceae > Nitrosopolaris. Next base: position 4,739 of record JASHSN010000666.1, on the reverse strand, counting down.
GATTAGCTAAACCTCTAATCTTGTATAGGAAAACACTCGAAGAGTCGGAGTGTGCCACTGAAGAGGAAATAGCCACACTTGTCAGCGAGAAGTATGTTCTAGTACAAGTTTATACACAAGGTGGGTTTATCCCGCTCAGCTTTCAACAACAGTGTGTGTTTTCCACGGATGAATTTCCAAAATGGATAATGAAAAGAAGCCGAGAGCTTGTTCTCCAGTGTCTAGAGACAATGGATGATGATTTGTAAGTAGAATAGATCGGTTCTAAGAGCTAGTCTACTCATCTCTTAACTACAGGTGTTGATATCGCAAAAAAATTCTGGTTATTCTAACATAAATACACATCAGGTATTTGACCATAATCGTGTTTAAGGAATTAGTTCTATGACTAGGGACTTTACTTGCAGAAGAGTCAATGACTTTGTTATCCTTCGGTGTAAATTATATATATCGTTCTCCTATACGAGGAATGCATCAAATATTTCAAATAATATAATATTATAACTTTTAATCTAATCACTACATCAGAACGGTTAATAATTTTATTGTTTAGTGGCTCTCACTTGTCAGATGGTCAACTAGAACGGATAATGAAGTCAATGGTCGAGGAAAAATCGATTATCAAGCTACTGAGGTGTTTTGAGCGCATGAATGAGCCTCACAATCAAAATCATCAAACGGAGGGTACGCAGAGAATAAACCTCCGTCAACTACGAACCTTCTTAAATTGAACCTGCAAATAAATACTTCTAAAACGACATATGTGCACGCATTTGGCCTTTCAGCATTGAATATTTATTAGAAGAATTCCTTCTGGAGGACATCCATTCATGAAGAAAAATAAAATGACTTATGGGGATTTGGGTATAGATATAAAAATAATATCCAAAGCGCAAAAAAAAATCGGTGATATGATTTCGGCTACTCATTTACTTCCATTTTCCGCCAAGGTTCTTTCGGGCTTCGGCGCTTACGCAGGTTTAATCGGACTTGGCAACAAAGTTTTTGCGCTACATGCTGATGGCGTGGGATCAAAAATAATAGTGGCTCAGATGATGAAACGTTTCGATACAATAGGTATTGATTGTATTGCAATGAACGTTAATGATGTCATCTGCGTAGGGGCACAACCTCTAGCATTTATTGATTATATAGCACTAAAATCCGCGAATAAAATTCTTTTACAAGAGATCGTAAAGGGTCTTGTGAAGGGAGCAAAAGAATGTAATATTCCCATCGTAGGAGGAGAGACTGCAATCCTACCGGATATTATTTCGGGATTTGATACTGAGAATGCATTTGATCTTGCAGGTATGGTTCTTGGAAGCGCATCGAGATCGGAACTTGTCTTAGGTGAAGCAATTGCTGTAGGCGATGTTATTATAGGAGTAGAAAGTAGTGGATTACATTCAAATGGATATACTATGGCTCGTCGGATCCTTCTTTCAAAGTATTCTTTAGAAGATATTCCTGCATATTTGATTCGTACGATCGGAGAAGAACTCTTAACTCCAACCAGGATATATGTCAAACCAATTATCGAAATACTCAAACAGAGAGAGAGTCTTCAGATTCATGGATTAGCGCACATTACTGGAGGCTCTTTCACAAAATTGGCTCGTTTAAATAAAGGAGTAAGATACATCCTTAACAATTTGCCTTCAGTCGACGGGATATTCAAGCAGATACAAACTGATGGACGCATTGACATAAAGGAGATGTACAGAACATTCAATATGGGGATTGGTTTTTGTCTATTACTTCCACGCAGTTCCGTCGACACGGCTTTTCGCACATTTGAGAAATATAGAATGAGATGTATAGAAATAGGTAAAGTTGATGAAGGCAAAGGGAATGTAATAGTCAGGTTAGATGACAAAAATAAGATCCTGTAATTCATTATTTTCCGGAACTATCGACATTCCGCTTTGACTGGAATTATTACAACTTCTCGGCCTAATGTTAATATGTATTCTGATTCTTAGATTCACGCTATTGAGGGACCTTTCTCCGCACGAGACTGAATATGTTTCTGCATGCAAGTATGTAGCCTCACAAATTCAATCGAGGGGCCATCTCTCTCGCAAGGATATAACAAAGATTGTGAGAGATGCATCAGCCAAATACTGCCTTTCCACGTTACCAAGAAACCGGGATATCTTAAGATATCTTGATACTTTAAATTCTTGTAGAAAACTTCTGATGATCAAACCTGTCAAGTCGTCCTCTGGTGTGGTGATAATAGCTGTAATGCCAAAACCGTACGCTTGTCCACACGGAAGATGTATCTACTGTCCTGGCGGAATTCCATCTAATACTCCATTAAGTTACACTGGCCGCGAACCGGTAGCCATGCTTGCTCAAAAGGTCGGATTCGATCCGTATGAACAGGTTCGATCTAGATTGTCTGATATCCTTTCTCTGGGCCATGACGTAGGTAAGGTTGAACTGGTCATAGTAGGAGGTACTTTTCCGTTTATGCCTGAATACTATCAAAGAGAATTTGTGAAATCGTGCTTTGATGCTTTGAATTGTGATAACGATAAAGGGGTTGAATCTGTAACTCTTCACGAAGCTAAGAAAATAAATGAAACCGCAAATATTCGGTGTGTAGGTCTAACCGTCGAGACAAAACCTGATTATTGTAAAGAGCGACATATTGATCTAATGCTTGAGTTGGGGGTTACACGTGTAGAAGTGGGAGTTCAGTCATTGCAAGATGATGTTTACAAGGCTATCAACCGCGGACACGATCTCGGTGATGTTATCAAATCGTTCCAAATTGCACGCGACAGCGGGTTTAAGATTGTCGCTCATATGATGCCTGGATTGCCCAATTCGTCACCACAAAAAGACATACAAGACTTCCACACTCTGTTTGAGAATCCTATGTTTAGGCCTGACATGTTGAAGATTTACCCTACACTTGTTCTAAAAGATACGCCTCTGTACAAACTGTACACAAGTAGAAAATATGTCGCATATGCTGAGGATGATTTTGTAAACATTTTGGTAGAGATTAAAAAAAAGGTCCCTCCCTGGATCAGAATCATGCGAGTTCAAAGGGAGATAGAGCCTAGCGATATCGTAGCGGGTCCAAAATTTGGAAACTTGCGACAGATTGTACTGCGCAAATTACGTGAGCAAGGTTTGAGATGCAACTGTATAAGATGTAGAGAAATTGGCATAGAAGGGTCGGTACTAACGGATGATATTGTCCTCAATAGAATAGATTACGCTGCAGCTCAGGGAGCAGAGGTATTCTTGTCTTTAGAGACCCCCGGCTATTCTAAGATTTTAGGTTTTCTGCGATTACGTAAGACATCCAACCCTCATAGAAAGGAGCTAAAACAAGGGACAAATATGTGTGCCATCGTGAGGGAGCTGCATATATACGGACCAATGTTAAATGTAGGTAGCAGGATAGAAGATCGAACCTTTCAACACAGGGGATATGGAGCTCGGCTGATGCAAGAAGCAGAGAGGATCACAAGCGAGGAGTTTGGAGTACCAAAATTATCTGTTATAAGCGCGGTAGGAACTAGAGAATACTACAAGAAGCTCGGGTACCAAATCGATGGTCCGTATATGTCAAAGGTGCTATAAATGATATGACTACACAAAAAGAGCAGAAGATCGGAAAGGGAACATGGATAGATAAAGTAGCAGACACTTTGTTACGACGCGAAAAACGATTGGGCAGGAACTTAGAAACGGTCGTGGTAGAAAGCGGGCTAGGAGCGTCTGGCTTCCCCCATATAGGAAGTCTGGGTGACGCTGTCAGGGCCCACGGAATCGCGCTAGCTCTAGGAAACCTTGGCTATAAAGCTGAATTATTAGCATATTCGGATGATCTGGATGGTCTTAGAAGAGTACCTCGTGGTCTGCCAGCTTGGCTCAATGAACACCTTGTTAAACCCGTATCAAGGGTACCTGATCCTATAGGTAGCTGTCATTCATCTTACGGTGCGCATATGAGTGGTCTCCTGTTGGATGCGCTTGACAGACTTAATATAAAATATCGGTTTCAAAGTGGCACAGAGGCATATAACAAGGGGTTGCTTGTCGATCAAATCGATACAATATTGAGAAACAGTGGACGATTAGGCAAAAAAATATCGGAGTTGGTTGGCCAACAAAAATATATCGAAACCATTCCATATTTTCCTATCTGTAAGACTTGTGGGAGATTGTATGTTGCAAACGCGCAACAATATCTTCCAGATGAGAAGAAGGTAGTTTATATCTGTTCCGGCAGCAGAATTGGCGAACAAGCGGTCGAAGGATGTGGATTCAAAGGAGAAGCAAACATTTGCAAAGGCGAAGGAAAACTGGCGTGGAAAGTCGAATTTGCTGCGAGATGGCATGCCATGGACGTGAGATTCGAGGCATACGGAAAAGATATCATGGATTCTGTGCGAATCAATGATTGGGTGGCGAATGAAGTTCTTGGATTTGTTCATCCGTTGCACGTGAGGTACGAATTGTTTTTGGACAAAGGAGGCAAGAAAATTAGCAAATCATCAGGTAACGTATTAACCCCTCAGATCTGGCTGACATATGGAACACCAGAATCCATTTTATTATTATTGTTTAAACGGATAACCGGCACTAGACATGTCAGTATCGATGATATACCTTTGTTGATGGATGAATACGATTTATATGAAGACTTGTATTTCGGTAAGTTGAGAGAATCTAATGCAGCTAAATTGATGAAGATCAAAGGTGTATATGAA
>JASHSN010000665.1 GCA_030038695.1 Nitrososphaeraceae archaeon | reverse complement strand
TCGTTGTTTATCCTAGAATTTTCCAATACCTTTCCCTTATCGTTCATCACAGCTATCTGCAGATAGTTCTTGTGTAGATCCATGCCTACAAACATGGATATTTTACCGTCTAACTTGGATTTGGATAGATTGTTCACATATGGTTAGGCTCTTAATGCTGATTGATTGTTTGATGTTCGCAACTGCTTGATTAAATCAACCGTGTGGTGTTAATCACCGAGGCCCAAATGAATGGCTTATAGCCTAAGATTTTTGTTATAAATTAGGTCTTCGATATGGGGAGTGAGCTTAGTGCTTGCACTCGTAGATCGTAGTTGTACCTTCAAATTTGTAGTACAGCAATTTATCCTAGTCTATTTGATATTTTCATATGCATATGCAATTTGAGGTTTAACATTTTCCATGTCTTCTACATTATTAAGTGTGTAGTTTATCGCAGATTCATTTCTACTTTTTCTTAAAGAAATTGTCAAGGAATCGTTTTTTGGTTGTATATCTAGAAAGATTCTAAATGTTAGCGATTTGGCATACACTATTCTGTGTGGCCTAACTTCTTCAACGATGTTATTACCAAGACCTTTTACAAAATTTCTTAAGTTGAGCAGTAAAGTCATTGTTTCTCCTTCTAACCCTTCTAGATGGTTTTCAAAAGGAATGGTTGGTTTGTCCGAAAAAAGCCCAAATTTGTTCATATATTAAAAGTATTACTTAAGGGCATTTTATAGATATCCAACTTCTTACGACTGATTTTGTAGTTCATTGTACTTGGTAAGTTCTAACACGTTACGTACATCCTCAAAAATCTAACTGTAAGCCGAAAAGACAATACAACATATATATGAACATCGCCCGCGACAATTGTAGACGTTACACCTAACGATCAATTGTCCAGAGTCAGGTATCTCTATGGCCAACCATTACCAACTACTGCACATTATAAATAAAAAGTAGTATATCAACCGCCACGGGTTACATAGAAATACGCATCAGAGGGATACTCTTATAGTCAACGTGTGATGTATATATAAATATGCATCTATCTGGTGCTCTAATAACGATAATGTTCTTCGGAGTTCTTCAATTAGTTTACGCACAAACAGTCTTTTCTATCACACAAAAACCAATTCTTACTTGCGACCAGCCTGGACATCCCTCTTGTTTTAGTATTGGTTACTCTAAAGGCCTTCTCAATACAAGGGTGAGTTGTAGTGCGACAACTCTAAATTCATTTGTCGCAGCTAATGCTTCACAAGTAAATAACTTTTGCTCGGGTTATCGAGTAGCTGAACAGCAAGTCCTGCAACAACAACGATAAGAAAGAGCATTGTTCTGCCCAGCAGAACTGCTTGGCCTATAAAATTATAATTCATCTTTCCTTGCGCTTAGCAGGTAGGCCTCGATTGATTTTTGGTGGTATATGCTTGCGCGAATTGCCTAGACCTTATGCCATTATATCGATTTGCCTATTTGTGAATATGGTATAAAATTTGCAGAGCCCATCAAGTTCAGAGAAGTTTGTTTTCTTCAAAAACTTTGGCATTCATCTCTCTTGACCCAGTATAACTTTTGTGTGATCTTGTTGTTTATAGATTAGCATTAGTTCTTGTCTTGAACTGAACTATGTTGCTCACATCTTCTTCAATTTCTATAAGTTAAAAGGCAACTCAATCAGAATAAATAGGAATGTCTTTTTATATTATATGGAATTGGTTGGTTCATAGATCGAATGAATCATTGGTATTCGCTGGTCGCCATTGTTTTTATATTGAAAAACGAGTATCGTATTTGAGATATTAATAATATCAATTCTTATTTTGAGCATATCATTAAAAATTATTTGTAGTATATTCTTAATAAGCAAGGCCCAATTTTCTCCGAGATTGTGTTTCAGAATATATCTATGAGTGCTATCATCATTTTCCACCGTATGATTAATTTCAATAAATGACTTCTGCATTAAAGTTTCAAACCAAGATAAAAATGAATCCAAATCTATCTTTCCTTTCATCACTAACATGATATCCTGAACTGCGCTCTTGGCAACATTTTTTGCCAAATTTGTAATATCGTCTTTACTGACATATGCAAGAAGTTGTGCCACCACAGGTTTAGCTAAAGGCATTATTCCAGCTTGACGTTCAAACATGTCCCATTGTACATGTCTTGTTAAGATTTGATTAACAGATGTGTTTAAGCTAATATCTTGTTTAGCTGACTTGATACGTAATTTGTTTATTATATCTGTATCAATACGAAATGTAATAGTAGTTCTTATCTTCCTTGTTCTTTTACTTGTGTTATTGTGATGCCTAATCGCGAGCAAATAGAATCGAAGTGAAATTCACCTATTAGTAATATAGATTTATTGTTGGTCTATAAAGTTCCTATATGTGTATTCAAATTCTTCAAATGCAATAATGTAGCAGAAGGCAATACAATTGCATGCTCATTGTTCGTCTATCTTATTTGTTTGGATTATGGTAAGGCAATCAGAGTCTATTATCTGTATGCATAAGATGACGGTACGGTATGTGTATGCGTTGGATGCAGTACATACAAGATGTGATACAGGTTGAGTTTTTCATCTTACTTACTATAGGATGCAATTCCTTTAACTAAATCTGTCTTAGTGATTATGCTCAAGTCCAAGGGTTTGATTCTACTACTGGAAGGCCACTTATTCTATGGTTTACCATTATTTGTGAAGCTTCTATCAAATCTGCATCCTTTGTAATAGTTATAGGGTCGTATTTCATCATGTCCTTTGCTAAAAAGATCGCTTTTATTCCAGCTGGTATATCTCTCTGTGCTCGTCTACGTGCTACCAATTCTTCTTGACTTGTCCAATATCCGCCACGTACTCCAGCTCCAAAAAGAATACTTACATGTAATAGATCATGTCATGAAACAATTCCAACAGGTTTACGGTCTCTCGTTACTATCACTCTGGATATTTGATTATCACTCATAAGGAAAGAAACATATGTAGGTTCTCATCAGGCGCTATTGTAATGACTTTTTTTGTCATGTATTGGTCTACCTTTAGCTTGCTTGGATAATGTCTTGCATATGCTTCTACCATATCACTTTTTGTGATTATTCCCTTCAGCTCTCCCTCATTATCAACAACTACTATGGAGCTTATTTCTTTCTCTAACATCCTCGCGCAAATTTCCAGTTTTCAGAAGTGTTATTAGACATCCACAACAAAAGTAAGCTAGCTTGAACTCAAAGGAAGACGATGCAGTCATAATCAACGGGATTCTTGTTAGAGCAGCGAGTGATCCAGAATTTAGAAATCACTTAATAAGACAGCCTTCTAACGTCTGACTCAATACAATATATCTGACGAAGCGAAATCTATCATTGAGAATAGCATAAATGATCTTACCCAATAATTGGAAGAAGAAATTCTTCTGCTGTCGTAGAAAGTGTTGTTAGGAATAATGTTATGCCTCGCCGAAGCCGTGTTATCCGATTTTGTGACATAATAAAAGTTAAACTATAAAAAATAAGACGTAATCCACTATGATTATAGTTGGTCTGATCCTATCAGTGCCCCACGTAGTACCATTATTTTCTATTTGTTTTATACCTGTTCAATTTCCTTAGACAGCCTTGCAAGCTGTTTATAATGATGAAATATCATGGTATTATCACTACTAAGCGTAGGAGATTCAATAGAACAGATGACACAAGGTGAGTAATAGTAACCTAGAGCGTTGTGTCTTTTGTTTCAAGTTATAACACACCTTTGGCTAGTTGATTCGTTTTGACTTTTTCAAGCGAGAGATACGAAGAACTACAACAGCATGGTTACGAGCTCTAATTTGTTTTAGAGTAATCCCCTTCAGGATATTGGATAAAAAAAATAATGAAAATATACTCGAAAATCAAAGCAAAACACAATGAGATTATGACGAAGTAGTCTACCAAGTGAAAGAAATTACCCGTGGTAAAACGGCGGATGTTGTTCTAAATTCATTAAGTGTTAATACTTGTGATAGTCTGTAGGCATTGATGGAAGGTTGGTAACATTTGGAGGATAAACCGGTGGGAATGTTATTTAAATATTCAGTCTCTAATACTCTAAGCAAATAATTAATAGGTTCACATCGCGTATACGCTAAAATATCTCTGGTTGTTTTGCATCTGGATGTTCTGAATCTATGTGTGCTGCAAGAGATTGTGCTGTTGAGAATGCATGCCCACAAATCTTACATATATATCCCTCCACCTGTTCAAAGAGGAAATCGTAAACAGTATATTATATGTTAGAGATTCTATTTAACTTTTGTGTAATTGTATATACAGACTTTGTAATGGAAAGGTTATTCATTACTCCTCGTTGCAAATTCAAATCCAAATATTAACGTGTATCACAACAGATAAGTAAAAATAATCCAAAATCTCAAACAAGCTTGATAGGCGAATCGTTTAATATGACTAGTCTCTCAAGTACGAGCAAACATTCAGTTTTATAACAATGTGATCAATATAGCGCAAGCTAGTCTCCGTCATAGAACATCTGTGAGACATTACTAGAGCCACACCCGCCGTCTGACACGTACTACTCAATATTAATACAACCTAGTTTACATATTAGAAAGAAAAACATGGATATTAATAGTAATAAGTACTATGATGCGAATATCACAGATGAAGATCTAGAAACTATTAAACAAGGGATGATCGAAGCGAAGAAACAAGGGATGCTTGAGGGATATTTGGTCGAACTTCCCTATATCATAGGACAAAAAGAAGAAGAAGTAAAGGAGTGGGTCTCAGTTGATATATTTCCAGACTTTGAATCAAAGAGAGCAAAATTAGTATTTAGTGATAATTTTGGTGAAGAACATTGCATATATTATATACCCGTTATTAAACGGCTATATCTAGACAAATGGAAAATAGAAGCATTTTATACAGTCGATAAATATGGTGAACAGGTACCATTAGTTAATCGATATCTAGCAGATATAGGATGTAGGGATATCGATAAAGTGCCGATCATAAAGACTCAGGAGACAGCGGAAACCCTTAATGTAAGGTCCCAAGAGAAAGTAATCAAACTTTCCGATTTT
>JASHSN010000664.1 GCA_030038695.1 Nitrososphaeraceae archaeon | reverse complement strand
AGGTTATTTGTAGGTGTTTTTCCACCACATGTTAGTTAATGTAGCATTTCCATTAATCTTTCACAATGTGTGCATGAGGAGAACCTTTCTAATATTTTTCTAACTTTGCACTGACGATGGATCACTTTGATCGTACCATGGATTGCGTTTATGTCAACGTACTCCATAACAGAAGGAGAAGCACTAGCGTAGCTGTTTTTATTCTTTTATCATCTAGAATTCCGCTCTTAGTGGCTAGCCATTAGCCTCTGTCATATAAGTTTGTGGATGGTTTATCCAACGTATCAGGCTTCCTATACAAAGCTTCGTCACTCTTAAATGTGTGTTTTTATCCTTAAAAGTTGCTGCCATCAGGTAGCTTTGTCAATCCTTGGTCCTGTTAAACCAGGACCAATGGTTACTTATCGTAAACAATGCCGGATTGTAGTTATATGCCGATCCCAACCAGTATTATATCACTCATAGAGGACGATCGAGCTTATTCGAAACTGTATTGAAAGGGTCCGTTAATATGGACAATACGACGGGCGCGCCAAAAATGGTTGATGTAGTGAAATATGACCTTCATAACTTGAGACTTACGAGAATGATATATATGATGTACTAGAGCTTCACACAGAAAAATTTTACATCATTACTAGGAAAAGAACGTTGTAGATATTACAAAATTATACTAAACATGTGGAAACAGATCGTATTGAACTAGGACTGAATAGATTGGTAACATTAATAGAGACATGACATAGAATAATCGATTCTTAATAAGCTTGTTAATAATCTAGTGTTATTATTAATAAAGAAAGTTTATATCGTAATATTAGTCTAAGTAAATTATGACATACAATAAAGTTGCTTTGACATCGTTCATCATATTTGGGATTATGTCCATGGCAGCAACGACGATCGTAACACACGCATACGCAGATTCCTTGGTACCAGACGCCTGTGGAAAACCAGGAGATAAGGACACGAGTTACCAAGGAGCCTTTCATGTGAGTCCGGGGTTCCCTTCTCTGAGTATACCTCCTGGATATCCACCATGGACCCCGCTCTGCCTGCCTGATAATACAAAGACGCAGTCTGACCACTAATTTGGAGTATAGTATCCCAAACACCACTTTTTTTATGTCTTGTTGATGCCATCTTTCTTCATCAAACCTTAAATGCTTTTATTGTGTTTATATTTGACAGTCCTATTTGCAAATATCCTTTATTGCTCATCTTGCAATGGCATCTATAACGATGTAACCATATAAGTTTATGGATGGTTTATCCAACACGGCTATATGATATGTTCATTCGACTAGATGAAAGTGATACACTTCCTGACAAGTCAACCCATGTCGGTAAGCTATAATGTCACCATATGCGAAGGTACAGCAATTAGATACGGTAGTATCATTAAGAGAATTATCCTTCAATATGTTGGATAAGCCATCCGAGCCTTTAAATAAAAGATAGTCGTTCTACTGGTAATGAATGATTCTAGTATTGTTAAAGTATTGGGAATGTGGCATAAACCTAAATCCAGTATAGCAATTGCGTTTGTTAATAATTCCATTTCCCCAAATGCGTTTACATCCTTGTGCGCCCGCTTTGGACGCAAACTAGAAGATAGTCCTTATGGTGAAGCATACAGGTCGATGAATAAAGGTTATAGACGGCTATCTGAAATAGCGTGGCATGTCTGTTATGAGGAAGATGCTTTTGATCTAATAGGTCAAGCTTATGGTTCAGTAGAAACATTTTTTAAATTACTAGAAGAGCAGCGCCTTTCCCTTGAAGCATACGCACATTCATGCATGGACAGGAGAAGGTATGCAGAAGGTATGGTTCTACTACTTGTTGCTAAAAGTGCGATCAGGTGGGGTAAAAGGTTCAAAGACGAATACAAAAACCTAGATGTTATGATCAAGTATAGGTGATTTCTAAGACTATTTGAGACATTTGGAATTAGAGATACTATGAAAAAAAGTTTCTCTCTGATCAAGCAGGAAGCAGGTGTAAAATGTTTGCAAATTTTTCTTCTTCCTTTGGAATTCCTTTATAGCTTTATTTATTGCAGTAATAAACTCGAACGTACCTGTACAAAATCCTTCCAAACACAATGTTTAAAGTCGTCCGGAATGTGTCAGGAAGCTTGGTGGGTAGGTAAGTTTTAGCAAATTGAAAAAAGCCTTACTGATTATCGATAGAGGAAGTCGAGAGCCGGAAGTAAGAGAAGAGCTTGAGAGAATATGTTTATTTGTGAAAACCAAAGGAGGATACTATTACACAAATTACTGCTTTTTGGAAGTAATTCCTCCATTCATTGAGGAAGGGATCAGAAAATGTCAAGAAACCGGAGTAGATGTCATAACGGTGATGCCATATTTTCTCTATCCAGGAATGAAGTTAAAGGACTCGGTCACACAGAGCGCTAGAATCTCCAAGATCCAAAAACTGAACTTGGTCATTGCAAAACCTCTAAGTTATCATTCCATGATGACACAATTGGTAATAGATAGAATTAACTGCATAAAAAAAGACAAGGATATTCAGTATTCAGACCTTGAATGTGATATTCTTCTTATGGGTCATGGTAGTAGTGATAAGAATGCCAGAATAGCTTTTGAATATACCAGGAATTCCTTAAGACCTTTTTACCGCAAAGTAGAATTTTGTTTTCTTGAATTGGATAATCCTAATATACAAGAAGGGATAAAAATGATGTTCGAAAATAATCCAAAAGTTCTCATATTGATGCCCTACTTTCTTCATAAAGGAGCACATATGAAACGGGACGTAATCAATGAAGTTAATGAAGCACTAGAAAAATATCCGTTCAAAAACGTCTTTTTTGCAAATCATCTGGGGGTTGACCAGAAGCTGGTTGATCTTCTTATCGAACGTGCAAGAGACGTAGAGGAAAAGAGACTTGGATTTAGCTGACCTGCCACCAAATCTGTCTTGACCAAATGGATGTTTGAAAGATCCACATAGAAAAAATCTTGATGCCGACGGGGTAGATAATGATTATAGTTAAATCTAATCAGATCTCATAACGACAGTAATATCGATATATCCAGTTTATTGACGCTTGTTCGTTATTGTTGGATGGACTATCCGATAGATTAAATGAGAGCATATTTGAGATATACTGTGGAGCTGCACCCTATTCAAATATTTAGAAAAACTTGGTTTCTTTTCGTAACATTAAATGCATCTCTCATAAATAAATCACTCGTTTACTTTAAACAGATAATGCATATTGCTTATTTTGCTGGAATATTGTGGCTTCGTCGGAATCCGACATCACTAGCTTTTGCAACATTAAGCCCTTTTTCACTCTTGTTCATCTTACTAGTCATAAGTAATGGACATTATATTCAGTTTGCCGTTGCTGGGAGTTTAGTTATGACTATGGTATCATTTGGTTTAGGATTAGGTGAAGACATAGCATATTATAGAATAGATTATAAAATTCAAGATATCTTCGTTGCATCTCCTATATCGCAATTTGCGTATATGACTGGAATGACGTTATCGGAGCTCTTATTTGGATTGCCTGTTGTGTTTATACTTTTCTTTCTAGCATTACATTTTGGGGCACATATCCCTGACCTGCCAACAATAATCTGTACTGCACTCTTGATCTGGGGAACTATGTCCTCACTTGGATTTTTTCTATCAACTCATATGTCGCACACAAGAAATGTAAGACAAATAATTTCGTTTGTTACAGTATTAATGGCTGTTGTGCCCCCAGTGTTTTACTCTGTAGATAAACTACCGGTGGAATTAAAGTACCTGACTTATGCTATACCTACAACACAGTCTTCTCTCATAATACAACATGTGATGGGAATTCATACCCCAAAAGATTGGTCAATATATCTCGCATTCTCTATCCAGATAATATATCTAATCGCATTTACGGTTTTAGCCAATACACGGGCACAATGGAGAGAAAATTAAAAGCCATATTGTTTTCGCGTTCCTGATTTCGAATGCCTCTATTAGATGAAATAGTAATATGATACAATCAGTCTTATTAATTCCAAAGATAGATAAAAAAGGCGAGGTGCAAGTGGTCATCACATAGCAATGTTGGTAAAATCATAATTTTCATAGACGATTCGAAATCCGCTGCATTTTTATAACATACTTAAAATTGCAAGTTATTGATAAAACATCTCTTAATCAATAGTATCTGAATCACAAATTCAATTGAATTAATAAAAAGGAGTCTACAAATGAATTAATAAGAAGCGTAGTATATTGCAAATACAGAACATGCATAGACATATTAAGACACTTCAAGAGATTTCAGGTAGGTACGCTCCAAGTAGAATACTTTCTTTTGATATAACACATGTCTATAAAGCACTACAACTTATCGAAACTAGAGGA
>JASHSN010000663.1 GCA_030038695.1 Nitrososphaeraceae archaeon | reverse complement strand
GGTAGAAATACTCGCATGTTTTGACTTGCTTCTAATCATTGGTGTGGGTCGGATTATAGGAAGAAATGCAAGAGTTCTAAAATATTATTATCAATAGAATAAGAGAATGTTTACGTCATCTAAATAAGGTATGGCATAGGAATCAAATTTGAACAAAGTAGAAATAGCGAGCTAGAGGAGCAACATTTTTGGTCAAGGGCGTTTAATGTCGTTGTCATAGTTCCTACCTCAGATGATGTCGAGTTCTTAACCGCATCATCAAATACCATGGTATTATAAACAAATGCAATTTCATACACAGAGAATAAGGTTTGGGCGAGAAACACCGTATTGTACTATCTTCGATGAATAATTTCCAGATCCAGCTGCTGCAGTATTATAATTTTGCTATCTTCTTTCTTATGACAACGTACTTCTGCAAAAAGCCTACCATCGAATTCAGTGTTAGTGATTTGTATGTATTTGTCAAAACGTGCAAGTAGTGTTTGATAATACGGAGATGACGAAGTACAAATGAAGCTTACGATAACTGATGTATCACTTAATTTTCGCAGCGAATTCGTAATCTCTTTAATTATAGACAGGCCTTCTCCAATTCTTACCGAGGGATCCTCTAAGAACATACGAAGTATATCTGAAATAAAAATGATCTTGGTTTCAAATTTCCGGACGATGTTGGGTAATTCACAAGTGACTAAATTTGCTAATTGATAAATTGTAAATGGTCTACTTACAATAATTCTCTTCAAGATATCCTTGACATCAAGTCCATATTGACGTGCAAAATTTACGTAGTTATAAATATTGGAGCTGTTTCCTGCATCAATAATTATTATACTAGAAGAACCAAACCCACCGTGTCTCTCTGACAACAAAGCGTTAATACACAGTCTTTCAATAAGAATTTTTGAATGATTTCCGACTAAGCATATACGTTCGCCAAATCCAAATGTCAAAATAGAATCTATTTTTTCGATATCAAATCTTAATCTAGAAGCAGTATGGAATTTTGGTGGAAATAATAACGATGCTGTTGGATTACTATTGTCTTGTTGTGATGTTGGTGCTCTTTTCAGACTCTTTAAAAGTAGAACACCACATTTTGGACATTCCGTGGACGATTGTACAAGATCAATGGACTTGTCTGTCTCCGTCAGAAGTGCTTTGCACTCGTAACAGAAATATTGCACAAGCGCACGCCCAAAAATCATTTAGAATATTATCGTACAGTACGTAATAAAGAACACGTGAACAACTACCGGTCTATGACCGGTAGCCTCTTTCGAGTTTCTCTTGTCATCATTGTACCCTATCTGTACTCATTATGATTACACGTAATACAATAATCTTCGAATATCTGATGCCATCTTCCTCCGCTATCGAGTATTTATTCTATATTAGAAATTATCAAATTCAAATAACCTCTTTATTTAAAAATAAACATCTAAAACATCGCAATTTGAGATATTAGCACCGTAATAAGAGCTATTACAGAAATAATGAAACTCACAACTCACAAACCCGATACAGTCAAAAACACTCTTCAAGCTCTATTAAGATACACTCGCGTTACGTCAATGAGTTTACGTAGAATGTATAGCGGATTATCTATCCTCGTGAAATATATATGAAATTCGAAGTAGTTAAAGACTAAAGATCATGCTTCCCAGCTGCGCATTTTCCTTTGCTCTGTTGAGGATGTCATCCTGATACTCAGCATTCAGATATGGAATAGACCTCAGGCTCGAAGGGCTTGCTGGCAAAGGTACTTCTGAATTTTTCTCAATTGTTTATGGCATACGAATCCTAGCGACCGCGATCACAAGACCTATGCTAATCACTGGGATTATAGCAGCCTTTAGCAACCAACTAACTTCTGCCACTCCGCCGGCGATTGCCGCCAAAACGTACACAACGATCACAGCGGCTTTGAGTCTTGTTTCGACTGTTCCCTTACTTGTGTTTTTTAAAGTCTTTGAACGGCGGTGACTGGCAAGACTACTTACGAGACTAGTATAGGTCCCGGTGATATATGTGGTAGATATGTCGGAGACTCCCAGAGCACGAACTGCTGCACTCTGTATACCCATTGCTATCGTGGCCAACGCAATGAGAACGTACAAGACAGGACCGCCGGCTTTGCTACCAGCGAAAAATCCTCCAATTGCTAATAGCAAGAGCACCAGAACCTCTACGACAAAGGCCTTCGTTACTGCTCTCGGCCATATTTTTTCTGGAATTGGAGTCGGACCTGCAACTCTGGCACCTATAGCGACGCCACCCATATAGCATATAATAGCAACCAGAGAAACTAAGGCCTGAAGAATATTTCCACTGCCAAACGCAAGTCCAAGAAGAACGGTGTTTGCAGTCTGAACGGACGCGAAAACACCTAGCCCGAGAAAGCTGAGAGCATCTATGAAACCTGATGTAAAGGCAAGAACAACTACAAGAATGTTTCGCACAATGAGAGTTTGGCCTCTTGCACTGTTGATACCTACCGGTGACTCAGGATCCTTCTTTGGAGTATCATCAGACGGGTTCATAATAATATTCCTTTCAGATCATGTTGCCAAGACCGTGCGACAGGCGCTGCCGGATGTTCTGATTCTCAGAGAAATATTGAGATAGTTGCAAAAAATAAGAGGTAGTTATTTGCAATTTCGGTAGTATTGGTTGATCTCAGTTGTTGAATGCCCAGCCAGTCGGGATATCATCGTTTCCACCAAAGCCCCTATTAACACCGTTAATACCAGCGATCGTACCTGTTGGGATATGATGGTGGTGGTATGAGTGACTTACAGTAGATCCATACTGTGTAGGGCTAAAGCCGCCAACCCAGCCGGTCAGGAAATCATTATTTCTGCTACCAATACTACTAATGCGATTAGTAGTAGTCAAGTCGTTTCCATTGCTACTCATTAGGTGCACATTGTGATGATGTGTGTGGGTATTGGAAACTGCCATGGCAGTTGATGTAGGGAACCAGTCGTCGCCGCTGCTCTTCAGTTGGATTATGTCTGTGTGGGTCTTAGAAGCTGCCATGGCAGTTGATGTACCAAGCGTTAGTGTTGTTGTCGCTATGACCATAAAGACAAAGATAGACATTTTTCTAGCGGTCGTTTTCATGTTAACTCCAGAGCAAAGATATTCGTTATACGAGATTGGTTTAACTTAATTATAACTAAGTTTATAGCTAATCTGTCTTCTATCTTTGATGAATAACTGTAATATCAGATGATGTAATTATGTTAAAAGAGGACTATGATCGATATTTTGTCGTAGTAGTAACGATTATTTTACCACCAACACTGGGCAATGTGCATAAGTTACAACACGCGATGCAACGCTTCCAAGTAATAACCTCTTAAATCCCGATCTTCCTCTTGTTCCAATTACAATTAGGTCAATGTTATTTTCTTCAGCAAAATCCACTATTCCTCCAGATATACCTTTTGAGGAAATGATTTCTGTTTTTTATCTGCATGTCTTTTTCATTTGCTTTGAGTTTAACTTTATTCAAATATTTTTCACCTTCATTTCTCATATTTCTCGTAAACTCTGATGTTACATGCGGCCAGTATAGATTAAACTCTGATGTTACATGCGGTAAATCAACATCAGCATCTATAACATGTAAAGCATACAGTTCTGCATTATATCTTTGGGATATAGCGGTGGCATAATCTGCCGCATCCATGGACGCGTCAGAGCCATCTATTGCAACTAATATCTTGGAAAATATTGGTTTTTGATTAGCACTAGAGGACATATGTCTATTTTTAACTAAAAGAAGATGTATTAAAATTTAGATCCTATAAAGGGTATCAGGCTCGCTCATAGTCATGACAAGAGAAACAATTTTTTCGTCCCTGTAGGTATTGAAGCAATAAAGAAACAAGAACAGATATATCTATAGAAGCGAATATGGATTCTATTTTATGTAAATGGAGTAATAGTTGATATCATCGAAACGGTGGTAAATTGGAACCCGGTTCTAGAACTATCAGATTAAACTCTAAACTTCAGATCCCTATTACTAATTGCGATATGTCAACTATTATTTTTCTTTAGTGAACTCAATTACTATGTCTTGCTCATCTATATGCTGCAAGAACTTTCTGTTCTGAAGTAGAACATAATTAATATACTTCATCTCGTGTTCCTATGGTTTTGTTTTCTACGGATAGACAACTACAATTACCCTGAGCATACCAAGTCTCGAACCACTTTGTTATTTTTTTGCCACATTTGGTACAGTAAGTTGTCAATACTACAATAAATTATAGGTTCCGTAACAAATATAACATTTTCTAATATATTCTACCGTAAAAAGCAAAAAGGACAAGTTTTTTACTCTTTACGGCGACATTGTATTTTCGAGTTTCGGTCAGAATAAATCGTAACTTATCAATCTATATTCAAAGTTTTTGCAATGACTAATTGATCAGTATCAGAATCCGTTGCAAAAACAAAACGTAGATATCCAGCCGAACCACTCCATTTTTATCTATTCCAGAAGAATCGACGGACTGTTCACATTTCTTTAAAAGACAGTCGAATTCCAAACCCCTTTAATCGGTTTTTCGAAATATTTCAGATGTAATTGTTCAGCTTCCACCGGTCCGTTCCAGAGAGCTGTCTCGACTACCTACATAACATACAGGCTCAATACCAATACATCTAGGTAAGCCTAACCTGAATAGATGTATGGATTATGTATTACTCCTTTAACAACTGCTTAACTGTACCCTCAAGAAAACCATTAGTACCAAAGGTGGTCTGTCGTAATATACCTTTCTTGTCAATTAGGATAGCTGACGGTGTCCCACGTAAACCATACTCCTCAAAAGTCCTCGCTGAAAATAGTTTTAGCTTTAGATACTGTTTTACTTGCTCGTACATCGACTCCCTTTCCTTTTCGTTATAAGATCTGAAATCTGGAAAATTAGCTTCGATGAAATCCATGATCTTGTCATGAGTCAAAGGGCCAAAACCCAACAACATATCCATTCCAATCGGGAAAGGAATCTTGTAACTTAGTTTATTTCCTGGACGCAAGTGCCCATACTCTGTTAAAACCTTCCTTGTCTCTCCAATTACTTCACCGGTGGTTAGAAGAAGCTTGAGGTTACCCAACGTATTCTTGTCAAAATCTTCGAAAGCCGTGGCCACTCCCAACACTCTTAGCCCTTCATCGTAATATTTGACATACATGTCAATTGCTTGTGGAATACCAAGTGTAAAACAGCCTGGACAATTAACTTGGAACACTTCAACAAGGATTACATTTCCTCTTTCTTTATCTATATTAGTAGGCCTTCCCTGTACCCATTCAGAAACAGCCAGGTTGGTAGCTTTTTCTCCTATTCGCGTAGGCATATTCAATAATATAATCCTAGGAGAATCTAATTTAAACCAATAATAAAGGCTTGAATTCAGTTAATCTTGCAAGCCTATACCCTATTAAAATTCTCAGGCATAAATTGATTTCATATAAGATAATCTAGACAACGCTATTAGAGTTATTACAGCACGGATCAGGAAAGTAAACTATATGATAAATTAAGGGAAGACAGAAACATTAACCGTTTCTTGTTATCGGTAATATGATACAGCACATAACTGAAGTGTGTTACATGATAGGCACGTATGATGCACATCATCGAAATCCATCATTGACAACAAACTTAAGCTTTCCAGATGCTGATTTTTACATTTGATATATTGGCAACAGCATATAACCGTACTAAATTTTAGGGTGTTAAGCGCCGGGCCTTTGTTATCTAACACATAAGTGTCATTAGATTGTATTGCCAGCGCCTTATCGTGCGCACTCTACAATATTGAGTCCAGCTGCATGACCTCGCGACCTCGCAATCCTGCATTACTTGACGTCATATCACACATGACGTAGGCCACCACATAGACTCAAAGATTCATCATAATGCTTTACTGTTCTGGATTTACATGAAAAGTAATATTCACTAAATGAATATTTCTCTATTGTTTTCTATGTATGGTAGTACTTTGTTTTCAATAATAGTTTTAGCGTCTGAATCTACATCGAAAGACAAAAGTAGATAAAATTTGCTCTCATAAACACCATCCCTATTGAGTAAAATCGGAAGTGTTGCACGAATCAGCTTCTCGTATTTCCCCATCGAGTATTGTAGTCTACCTAAATTTATTTCAAAGTCTTCCCGTGTTGCGGCGCGAAGAACAGCTTGCATAGCATATTGTGAAGTTTCATCCCTTGTCATCAAGGGAGCTAAATTTTGCCTATACGCCGTTACTACTAGACTACCCATATTATTTGCTATACCTGCGAATCTTATGGACTTGTCTAATTCTACTATCTGTTTGCAGATATCAGAAAGAAGCTCTTCTGACAAAGTGTCTGTATCTCCCTATCCCTAAGAAAGGTATTTGTAGTTATTTTAATGTCACTCAGAGCGACCCCATATTATGTGAAAATAACCACATGTTTCTTCCCATCTACATCAAAAGGGTTTAAAATCGAGCCCGTATCGATAACCATACGATCCGGACGGCCCCGTTCATTTAAGAAATGCTTCACACAACAGTTCTCAAACAATTTAAGATTCGATTGACCTTAAGTTTCTTGTTATTATCCTTATATCAATGCTGCAAACAGGATAAAATTAGTTTGTATGCTCAACACGTAGCCGAACGACAGTTCAATATCACAGAAAGATGCTATAAGCCGGCAATAGCATGGACCGCACCATCTCGAAGAAACGTGTAGTCTGCAATCTGAAGGCCGTTGATGGAAAAGCGCTGATTAAGAACCGTCGAACGTTAACTATAGACTACGTCCCTGAAAAGCTTCCCTTTAGAGATGAGGAAACTAAGAATTTCGATTACCGTTCACGTACGTAAGAATATCTATAAACGTATAAGGTTATTTGCTCTTTGTCCAAAACTATACGAGAACACATCAATTTTAGGTCACCGACTCATTCAATCCGAGAGGAATAGGTTAAAATTAATACAACTCCCTCTATCTTATGGATATGCATATCAGATATATCATACAAGTCAACATAAACCTAATCATGCCCCACAACTAAAGAAAATCGACATTGCACTGCTTCCTCATCTTGCTAACATATAACCCCAGATATAGCCGATACTTCAGAACAGATAATCCAGCTAACTATTTCCGGAAGTTAACACCTAACGTTACTTCGGCTTGGTAAATAAGTAAAATACTTGAACTCACTCACATAAAAGATATCACCGTATTGATTATACGCAATAACGATAAGTTTATCTGTAATTCAACAATATAATTTTCATGTTAATGACTCACAACGATTTCGCTAGAAGAGTGCACAATAACAAAAATGGAGAACCAGCTAAATATTCGGTTTTGAAAAGAATAATTCTCCTAGGAGTGATACTCGCAATCACATTAAGTATAAGTTCGCTAGTGCTTGGACCTCTGATTCCTGCTAAATTTTTGTCATTCGTTCAGATAGCACAATTTGTAATTATATGTTATTTTGTTATGGAAATAATCAGTAACTCAGCTTTCAAAATAACAACAGCTGCAGGACAATCCGTCCAGACAGCCAAATCAATAAGGAGCCTTATCAGAATCCTCGGCTCCATAATAATTGCTGCTGTCATAATATCTTTCCTTAGCGAAAATCCGGTTTTAGCTGCATCAATCGGCGCCATAACTGGCATAGTGGTTGGCTTCGCTGCCCAAAACGTGATCGGAAATATGATTGCAGGATTGCATTTAATATTAAATAGACCGTTCAAAATAGAAGACAGAATTACAGTCCTAGGAAATAGCGGCAGAGTTTCTGATATAGGATTATTATATTCGAGACTGCTTATGGATACCGGCGACAATGTGCTTGTCCCTAATTCATTATTAATAACAACATCAATAATATTGCGGGAAGAAAAAGAGCTTAATGTGTCTGCTCCTTTGTATATTTGCTAACGTTAAGCATATCATCATCAAGCAGCTCCCGAAACTCATTCTTTTGCCATTCGAGTTCTTATACGTCTTGGCTGTACACTGCTTGGCGTACGGACACGTTGATCATCATACCGCTTGTTATATCTACTTGTATCCAGCTTTGGAATAGGTTTTCCTTCCTCATATTACGACGAGGACATTTACACGAGAAAGAGTTATGAATATGTTAGACACATAGTCCTCAAGATCCGTGCTTTTACGATCATCCATACTTCGGACAAATATTTTTGTCCGGTATATTCTGGGTGACCGGCTACCCTAGCTCATAACATCCTTATGCGAACAGCAGAGTCTACAAATTTAAAACCAATCTTTAGAAAAGTGGTATATCACAACAAGAAAATGGCTTGAGCATATCTATTGTGCTACAATTATCTAGCGTACTATAAGTATAGTATATTTCCAATATTAGGCATAATTCAGAATTAGTATTCCCGTTACGATATCTTCTAAATTCACAATATTTTTGATGTCGTCCAGTTTGCAGATCGCGACAGTCTCGCTTCCATTAACTACAACGGCGATGGCTCATCTTTGTATCGAAAATGTATATTGTACGAAGAAACGTTTGTATCGAAAGCCATCGGTAGGTATACCACAGGACGATAAAACGCGTTACCATTGAACCGACTACAATGCCTGTTCGAACAAGCCTTCAAATTTTTAAGACCACAAACGCGTTTTTCAAGTATATCGTTGTCGGAACATTAGAGATCTTTCCAGCATCATCTTCTATTATAATTCTATGGAAAGTATTATCATCATTTACGAAGACGTGTTCAAGTGATCCTCCTCCAGGACCAACCGCTGTCGCGACGGCAAATGAATCTAGACCTGTTTCCTGCGCTTGTGCAGTTGTCGATGATGTACTCGTAGGCTGTAATCCGTCTGTAGTAGTGAAGAACGACGCCGGATGATAGAGAAGTAGAATGCCGGCAGGCTCATGATTATTTGCCATCGGTGAATATTGCAACAAAGATACTCCTGTAGCAATTACTGACCCTATAACTATTGCAGCTAAGACGATTGTCCCTGTTTGAGCAATCGGCTTCAAACTTATCCTTTTATTATTTTTCGGCTCATCTACATTTTTACTCACTGGGGACACAACATGCTGACTGGGAAAACATTGTCTTGTTTGATACTCCTCGTGGAAATTGGGAATAATGATTTTCAGCACCTCTTTTTTCGTATCCCTACTTAACGAAATAGACTGAACGGGCGTATCATAAATCGAAACATAACCAAGAAAATGCAATTTCGATATAGCCTGCAAAACATTATCCTCAGAGTTATCCGGAAATCCTTTTACCAAATTAGACACTTTCATAGGATGATGTTTCTTGACCAATATGCGCAAAACTGCAATTTCGTAAGCGTTCACGACAAGATATGCCAACAAGGCTTATTTATTTATTTATTGACATGCTTATCGCTATGTTCGTTAACTTAAGTTATCTAAGTTAAATATTGTGATGTAGAAACAGACAAATATGGCCATTTATCACTAAATATGTGTCGCTCCAAAACGTGAATGAATTTAATAGTGGAATTTTGAGCAATCTTTTCTCATCACGAGCAGTAGCACAAATTCTAGACTTTTTCCTTGACCACAAAGAATTCGACTATCCTCCGAGCGAAATAGCAAAGAAAACAGGATTGTCGTTTAGAACAGTATTCAGAGAAATACCCAGCTTAGAAAGGAATCAGTTAATATTCAACAACAGAAGGATTGGCAAGACCAACATGTATAAGCTAAACACTGACTTTGAAGCGGTAGTTCTGTTGGAAAGATTTGTTTTGGATATGTCCCAATTACGGCCTTCTAAAGAAACGAGCAGCACGCCTACAGAAGAGGATATTTCTGAATCAGAATTAATCTAGATGGAAATTAGCATGTAGACAGCATTGACATTCATATCAATATACAGATAATATTTTGTCAATATGTTGAATATTTACCACAACATATATGCTATATGTGATATCGTGATATCGTATGTGATATGGTGTGATATCTATTCCTAATCACATGTCCTAGAAGCAAATGGAAACATGCTTAAATTACCTCGCATCAGAAGCTGTTCTCGGTCAATCTGCATTGATTCTTCTGAAACCCTATGCTCTGTAACCCGGCGGTACAATTATCAGGCATGTTTTAAGTATGAGCTAATTGATGTAAGACCTTCACTTTTTACTATCATCTCTTATAAACACGTCAATGCAATTCATATTGAAACATTTCTGATGCTGAAATATCTAAAAATCCCTGTTTTCCACATTTGACAATGACGAAACAGTTTCAAATCAAGCTACGTCTTACTACCTCAGTTGCAGTCAATCGATTCATTTTCGCTGTCTATGCAATTCTCATATACAACAATTATTTTTATTAAAATATATATATAAAAATAATTTGAATATCTAATAGAAATGTGAGAGGACTTCATATTTCAATATAAATTATCCCGATTTTTAGTTTTCTTTCACCTAGGATTTCATTCAGCGTTGCTCTTTCGGAGAGCCTATAAGCGAGGTCAAAGCGTTTATGTGATGAGCCAACAGCTGACAAGGCTCATCAAAAATATCCAATTTACATCGGTTTTAATAACCGTGAATACTATACAAAACTGTATAGTAAGTTGGAGCGCGATAGTTATAATTTTAATAGCTTTTATAAACACATTAATGCAAATTCTCTATTTACCGATAGACAAATGGATATTATTTGCAGAAGATTGGAATCCAGAG
>JASHSN010000662.1 GCA_030038695.1 Nitrososphaeraceae archaeon | reverse complement strand
TAACGATAGATGGTTATGTCTAAAAGCATAACACCATTGTACAGCATGTCACCGACCAATTTGTATAATCAATCTGACAGCCGGTATGGTGCCAAACAATCTTGAATCCTGTAAGATAGTGTTCTTTTTATACCCATATTTCGTCATATTCTTATAGATTATTAGAAATATCTTATATAATTGTGCTACAATGTGGGACGTTTACTGAAATTCTTTAGCAAAATTTATTAATAATGTTAGGTAATCATCTTATAAAAATAATGTATTAATTATGACAGCCATGTTAGGGTCGGTTTTAACCGTAGGTGTACTGACCTAGATTTATTCGCAGCAGGTATTCGCTGTAACAAATGGGGGAACGGGTGGAAATGGTGGGAACGGCGGCGTAGGTTCAAATGGTGGAAGTGGTACTAGTGGTACATCATCTAACGGGGGAAGTGGCGGAAACGGAAACGGTGGAACAGGCGGAAATGGCGGATGCGGCGGAACAACCCATCCTGGAAACGGCCAGCCTGGCACAAACGGTCCACGTGGCAGTAACGGTGCTGACGGTGGAGGACCTTGCCTGCACAGCACCGGCCACTAAACCTCTTTTTTTGACAAGGGTATCGTCTTAGTAAGCCCCCCGTGTCAACTTCTATAGAATCTAGTTATCACTTCTTTCTGTCGTAGTGCCGATTCAAAAATTTTTAAATTTCTAAATGATTTGTATAGAGATTGCAGACACCAGCGGTACTATCCTCTAGCCACGCCTAAAACAAAGCCGGCTGAAACGCTAGATGCTAGCGGAATCCCAATATCTGATAATGTTCCTGGATGGCTAGCGCCCATAGTACCTGAAACATGCGTTAATGCATCTGCTACCCAGTCAATTTCGTGTTGTGAAAATACTCGGACCCTATCCCAGTCGACGTTAAGGATTCGCTGATATTGAAGATATGCTAAAGCAGCAAAAAACAGACCGACTATTACTGCTGCCAACTTGATTACTTGATGGCATAGCCAGTTATTAGGCCAATTAGAAACCACCTCCAACCGTACCCGCGAATGGTGCGAGATCAGTAGTCATCTATTTCATATTAATAAAATCCGATTCGTGTAGGATAGTGCTTATCAAAGAAATAAAATGGACCCCAAGTATTAGACATTCTTTCCATTTCAGCACAGGGACACGGGTTTTGCGTACATATTCGGTCAGTCTTCTGAATATTGCACCTTGATTCCACCCATCCAAATTCTATATTAGGTACTAACTTGGCCAAGTAATTGGTAAACATGTTTGCTCTGACGGGGAGCATTTTGTTTGGGGACCAGGGCAGGTTGCAGATGCGTCTGCAAATCCAGATGTCAGGGCAGCTTATGCAGCAAGGAATGAAGAACTAGTACCTTTAGGAGTGCATGGTACTTTTGTTGCAGTTGATTGGGATTCTTGCATAGCAGATGGTTCTTGTCTACCGGCATGCCCAGTGAACGTTTTCCAGTGGTATAGAACAGAAAACGATGTACCAGCAGCAGAAATGTCTAATGCTACTAGCTCTGGGACTGGTAGATCTGGACAGAATGATAGGTCAGATTACACAGATAAATCTGATCCAGTAAGAGAAAAAGCTTGCATATGGTGCATGGCATGCGTAACAGTATGTCCTACAACAGCAATTAAAGTAGAACAATCGAATATGGAGTTTCATCAACAGGCAGCGTCTACATCTCAACGGTAAATGACATTATGATAGGAGTTAGCTGTTACAGACATATGACAGCCAGTCCGATGATGTAAACGAGATAGTTGTATGCAAAACAATCAGACTATATACGTAATGATGAATACGGCCGAATTTCCCATTTTTTAACAAATTCTAAGCGCCACAGACATCGATAGAATTCTTCCAACTATGATGCCTTCAGCCTATTGCCAAACGGTAAGCAAATTATTGCTTCAAGCTACAGAACGAACTTATGTTCTATTCTTTTTGTCTTCGAACAGAATACGCCATCTCTTTTCCTTTCGGAAATATTTCTCTTTTCAACAAATTCCATTCAATTGACGGTTTTCCTGGTCCTGTTAATAACAAACTTATCGATGCTGCCATTAATAACAAATCAAAATCATATCCGCTTACAAAACCTTTTGATAATTTAACAGTTAATATAGCACCAATCATTTCAATTATAAAAAGCATTGCCGCTATTCTTGTCAGTACACCGAAAAGTAGAGCAAGTCCTCCGATTACTTCTAACAGCGCAATAATAACTGCCATATCTGGTGCCCCCAGTGCATATGAAAAGAAATGTTGGGTTCCAGGGATATCTACAAGTTTAGGAATTCCATGGGCAATAAATATAATACCTGTTAAAACTCTTATCGGAAGAGGGACCATATTTGATTAGTTTTTCTTGAAAAACCGTTTTATTCGATTTTTCCATTTATAATACCTATAGCATCTTCAAGTTATTAAACGGTAATGAGGGGAGTTGATCGATTATACCTCTATTCGCCCATAGCTCTAAACTTATGGTCTTGAGACCTCTTCTCTTTGTATAAATACGTTAAGACGGAAAAAACCAATTTCTCCTGTTATTGTTCTAGGGTATGTAAAGAATTCATTCCACACTCGAAACAAAGCGCTCATATAGTTTTGCCATAAAGATATGGTGGCTTGAAATGGATTTGAAGTCATGACTTCGTCTTTGTCTTCATAAGGAAGAATAGAGACTGATTTTTTTGTAGATATACTTGTATCTGCCTCAGTAATACCATCCTTTGTGGCAATATCATATATTACCAGAGGTTTTAATTCTTCACTTTTTTCACTCAGGCTGTTTATACTGTTGGCTTCTGATTGTTTTAGTTCTGTACGCCCCAAGTTATTATCAGATGGTAGGCAGTTAGATTCTATATCCCATTATTCTGAGAGAATGCTGTCGGGATTTTTCAGCGTTAGTTCAAATCAATCAGCCAGTC
>JASHSN010000661.1 GCA_030038695.1 Nitrososphaeraceae archaeon | reverse complement strand
CGAATAGCTAAAAGACATGGTCATCATATAGCAATAACACATGTCGCAAACAAGATGATTACGATAATCTGGTATATGCTTGTAAATAAAAAACTGTATAATGAACGAAAGCAACCTCTGTACGAAACAAAGCTTAAGAGGATCCAAAAGGCATAGATTAACAGGCTGGTCTGAGCAGCAAAAAATATGCTAGGATATAGCCGTAGAGAGGCTTTTACATAGAAGCACAATAGATATAGCTTCACTCCCTTTCTTGTTGTGATATGCCATTAAACAAGTCATGGCATGACTATAACGAGTCATTGATTGAACGTGGACGTGTTGTATCTGCAATTGTAGTCCAGATCTCCTCTATGAGAGCGTCAATTCTTCTTTTAAGGTCTTCCACATCTTCTTTACACTCAAACTCCTCCTTCAACTTCTGAAGTGTCAAGAACTCTATCCTTGGACTCGGGACCTATATCATACCTGATTGAGTATAGGAGAAAAGAGTGATCGCGAGTGTTTAATTGCAGTGTATCAATTACTCTACGCAGTCTCCTTCCTAAGGTCGTTTGCTAGAAATAGCTTAATACCATAGTCCAATTTTTGATACGTCTTGATTGTGGAATGCTAAATCTAAACCTATCTTCCAATGGCAAAAAGCACTGGAAACTGAAGCAGCTTCAAAGATCTCCTAAACTTTACCTACGGTTAGCTATCTATTGACAATTCGAGATGGAACCAGAACATTATTGTAGCTCCGCACTTATCTTTTTGCTCTCCAGATCAGACTCAAAACCCCCGTATGGACTGCTTCTGGCTTCAGGGTCTAGGATGGATTTTCATTCAACTTTTGTAACTTCGCCTTTCCTGTGTCTTAGAACTATACTCGACAACATTAATTCGCTAACTATTTTTCGTAGCACTACACACAGGACAGGAAGATCTTCTTCTCCTTGTCTCCAGCATTCTTCGACAGCATTATAATCACATGAACCTTTGGTCAATTCCTCAACTTTAACAACGTTTTTCACTTACCTGCTTTCTGTCCATGATTGAACTGCTCTGTCTATAAAGACCAGTAGTTTCCTAAACCTCCTGTGCAATTCCTTCAGGTACTCTACTACGCATACATCAAATTCATCACAAAAAGTGTTAGCCCCTCCAATTGCAGGATCATTGAACCTTCAGGGCATTGCAACATGCTGTTCATCAATGTGTCCCTGAAGTTCCTCTAGAGAGTTAAATGACAAACCGCATTCATCACACTTATACAGCTTAGTTTCTGAGTGCATCACCTTATACTTTGTTTATCAGATATTTATCAATTGATCACTCAATTCTTTTACATTTTTAAATGGATTATAGCTCATGATCCTGACATGTACTCCGTAAAACTATACGGATCTGAAAGTTTACAGGAGCCAATGATAAAGACATCTCATCAACTCTTGCGAAATATCATGAAAATACCAATCCCTCGGCTCATTTTGTGGATATCCTTTTTAAATTAAAATCGTTTGTATATTGGTTGATTATTTTAACAACTCTTATAGTTCTTATACGTTGATACATCATCCTATATCGATATTTATATAATTATCTATAATTCGAGTCATTCAAGTTTGCCTCCGAAACTATAGTAAATTATTTTAGTCATCATGAAAAATAGCTTTTTACGCGCAGGCCTTGATAACCGTTTGACTTCGATGATAAAGTCATAGGGTTTTAGAGTATCCCATGGCCTATTTGCTTCCATAAATCAATTGTCTCAATACTTCAAGGAAATTTTTACCACTTTCTTTTGTCACTTTCATTTTACCAGATTTTAGGTTTTCCAGAGCTTTGAGTTCTTCCTCCCACAATCCATATAGTTCTATGCTGCTTTCATGAATGTTTGGTTTTTGTTTCCTTGTGTATATCACTTATGATACACCCCCGACATTAAGTGAACAGTTAGCATCAAATGAGTATGAAATAGCTAACATGTTTTCGAAATGTAACAATAGTTATACCTATTATAATCTTTCTAAAGTCCTTTGTACCAATGAATGCATACAGGAGATAAGCTCACGATCATATATGAATATGACTTTCTTCTCCCGCACGAGCAGCTACACCGGATAAATGAAACACAATACGTAATGTTCATCTTCCTCACCAGCTAAAATGGGCTCATTTCTACAGATATCCATAGAATAGAGACATCTATGAACGAATCTACAACCGGTATGAGGCCTCTCTCGGATGATTTTTTCCTCTTCTAAATTGTTCGAATCAGGTTCCGAAATCGCGTCCAACAAGGCTTGAAACGGATTAAATAATACATGTTCTATTGGCCCAGTTTCCACTATTTTACCAGCATACATAATTCCGATCTCATCGCCTATGTGCCAAGCGGTAGAAAGATCGTGTATGATATATAAGTATGAAAGCTTAAGTCTGTCTCTCAAAGTTTTCATCAAGTCTAGTATTTCTGCCCTTACAGACACATACACCATTGATACGGGTTCATCTGCTACGATTAACATTCGTTTGAGAACGAGCGATCCAGCTATGGCTACTCTCTGCCGCTGACCGCCGGATAGCATGTGCGGAAATTTTTCAAAAATGTCGGCAGCTGGCCCTAAGTGACTCCAGGGATCTTAACACATTTTCCTTTTTTTCTTGTTTTGATTTGTATTTATTATGAATATTCAAAGGTTCCATGACTATATCCATTATTGTCATTCGAGGATTAAGTGAATTGTAAGGATCTTGATGTATCATTTGTGCATTGGAGCGACTTTTTCAGGAAAATGCGCTATTTCCTTGGCTGACAGTAATGGACGTAGAATTTGGTCTAAAGATAGCTGGTGTTAAAAAGAATAGACGATTTGAGATGGCTATGCATTATATGGATATGATGCAACTTACACCACCATCAATGCCTCAGTGATTGCATGATTCACATAATACATTGTTCAATATCGTTGAATTTTTCTTTATGTCGCTCCAACATTTAACACACAAAGTGGCATAATCACAATTTATTTCTCGAACATCCTCAGCTGGGCGATCAGATTCTATTACTTCGATCACCACGTATCTTGCTACATCATCTTTGCAATTCATGCACTGCACAGTCGTTGTCCTTGCATTTTCTGACCGGATTCTATGTGTACGAATATGAATGTAACCGTCTGCCTCCTTAACCACCTCCAAACCCTCTTCTACTATTATTCTTTCATTCCTTAAAATGCCTGGTGGCAAATTAATGCTCATACTCTACGCCGTCCCGAATGTTCGCGACCGCATAATAAACTGTAACATTGGTTACAGTTATAAAGCTTAGTGTCATCTTTCCCTCCATTCTTTTGACTGCGTCTACGGTTTGAAATTGCAAAGAAAACTGGTAAAGTAATGTGCACATAGTCCGTCTTATAAGAATTGTAACACGTGCTACATTTATAAAGAAACAGTAACTAGACAGTAATGATGATTGATTTCGTGGATAAGTTCCTGGCATCCATCAGAGACGTTCAAGTCTAAAAATATCCAGAATAAGGTTTTGATCATATTCAGAAATAGCTCTGGCCCGCGCCTTCATTAGCGTACCATTATTTGTTATCATCTGTTGAATCCTTTCTAAGTTTTCCCTATTCTCTTTGTTCTCACGCAGGATGCAGATCGACATCTGTGTATAGAGCGCTCCCATTCGCTTAAGATCCCGCCATAATCGCACTTTGACTTTAGAAGGTTATGATGATGCATAGTACAGGATTAGCATCCAAGATGAAGGTTTTTTGATAGTCACTTTTGATTCAGTAAACATACTCTTTTTATAATTTTATCTGAACTCTAAATATTGCCTATCAGGTGACTTCTTTTATCTTACGACGTACTTCTATTTACTATAGTCACACCGTATTCCTCAGTCACATGATGTAGGAAATCGAAAGACACAAACTCTGCACATTTGGAACAAACGTTCACTCTTAATTGGTCTGTAATCTAAGATCCGCTCTGCAAGGACTAGCACAACCGTCAAACACCTTAAGTTTTCTAAACAATAATCCAAGATTCGACAAAAAACCTCTTACCAATCTTAAAATATCTGCGATCCATATATGTAATCGATGTTACATCCAAATAATAAACATACTATTCGATATAATAGCATGGAAACACATACGAATATGATGAATTATGGGAACAACTCAAAGCTCTAAAGACAGCGGTAAAAGCTTCCTTGAAGAGTTGAGACAATTGATTTATGGAAGCAAATAGACCATGGGAGGTTGTAAGGCCGTATGACTTGATCATTCAGGTCAAACAGTTGCCAAAATCTGTGAAGCAAGAACTATTCGGTATAATGAATAAGATCATTTATTCTAGCGATCCTACTAATTTTGGAGTCAGTAAAAACACTAGATTCGGACTTCTCTACATCGTCAGCTTGAATAATTCGAAATATAGATATAAATATCGATACAGGATGATATACCAAGTTCATTCTTATATCAGAATGGTCAAAATAATTAAAATCAGTAGTAATAGGCGTAGTGTAATCTAGTAGTGAATGGTAGTAAAGTTGCTGGGAGGAATTCGAATAAATTCTAAACGAATCCCGTCATATAGAATTGACTCGGATGAATCGTTTTGTCGATTCTAGACATGATGTCAGAAAAACTAGAGTTGCAAGTATGCGTTACATTTTGCATGTGAATGAATTAGTTATAAGTCAAGTGTCATATCTAATGTCGTCATACCATCTACCAAATGTTTTGTCCAGATATTCTGATATTGCAGTTTTTTGCTCTTCTATATGATCGTAGAATCTGTTTGCACATATGTTTGATTTTATCCGCTGATTTACCTTCCTCTCATTTGGATTTAGATATGGAGCCTTCTTTGGAAGATAAATTATGGTT
>JASHSN010000660.1 GCA_030038695.1 Nitrososphaeraceae archaeon | reverse complement strand
TGGTAAATAATCAGAGTACTTTGGGGCATCTGCAATATATTGCACACTGTATGCTTTATCACCAATTATAGATTTCCATTAGTTTTTGCAAGCCGGCGAACGATCTCGATACGTACCAATTAACATGTATGCGGGTTTCCCTGCAAGGATTGATGAATTTGTACTTAATTCAAGCAGTTTAAAGGTATGAAATGCAGCATTATTTTCGTAATCAGTGACGACAATTAGCATCGACTTCAGGACCTTTTTCAGAGCAAATCCCATTGCATATCCGAGTCCACTACCTACAAAGGGTATAATACTAGACAACAAAGGTTCACTAGTACATCTGCTTTTTGCTCCTCAGGATGTTTTGCGATATATTCGGAATGAAGGAACGCAATCGGTCGTCCGGTAGTAGAATAGCTAAATTGACTAATGTCGTTGCTGTTCGTCTTATGACAGACCAAAGTTTGACTTCTATGATATAGCAGCTGCGTATAAGGCAATGAAAAAGGCATAGATAACCATGAGAATTCATTAGTGATAGAAGCCTCTTGATTGGGACCTTTTAATTCATAATGACATTGTTTACTCTCTATTCTAGAGATTAATGTGTCTATGTTAAAGGGCTTTTGCACAAGTTCTACGTGATGTCCTAGCTCCTTCACAGAAGGGAGGAATGTCTCTCTAACATACGCTGAAACGATAATTATCCTTTGTTTTGGATTAATTCTAATTATTTCTTTAGCAACTTCAATGCCATTCATCTGAGGCATTTTGTAATCTAGGATGACTACGTCAAATACCTGTTGTTTATCAAGACCTCCCATTCCGGATATAACATTTTTCAATTCCTCTCGATAAATAGTAAGACAATCTTCACCGTTGTCAGTAATCACAACATGATGGTTTCTATTTTGTAGTGCAACTCTGTACATTAATGCAATATCATTATTATCTTCTGCTATCAATATTCTCATGTTATTAGCACAAATAACGTCTTTTTTCTGATCGAGGAGACAAGTGTGGTACGTACTGACAATTCTTTCTGCCTGATCTTTTGTTTATGCTGATATTCCAAACTTGTCACAATGATTAGGTGAGTACCGAAATGTGTTATTAATAGTTTTGCCAATAAAACCCAAAACCTAACATCGCACACCAAAACTGCGCAATACCTTTAAATCATAATAAATTTATCGTTATAAGTGGTGCCAGCTTCTTCAATCAAAACAATTACGCGCATAAATTCCACTATTAAGGATCTTTTTATCTACCTGTATGATTTGTCGCCCTTGGAATTAGACCTATTATTCATTTTAATAAAGAATAAAACGTCTATGACTTTAGAAGAGCTAGCAAAAAGAGTAGATAGAGATAAAAGCACTGTTTTTAGGTCTTTGCAGAAGTTAGTAGGCTTAGGAATTTGTACTAAAGAAACTAGAACACTGAAAGAGGGAGGATACTACCACGCCTATAGTAGTATTGATATTGAATCATTTAAAATCGAAACAGAAAAGAGGGTCAGTGAGCTTGAAGATAGTTTTCACAGGTTGTTAAGGAAATTTGAAGAGGATTTAGGGAAAGCAATTTCTTCTTTCTATCAGGAATAGTCAATAACTTTCGAGGTACTTTTTGTTTTCGTTCGAGTATTCAAAATTTTAGTATGTCTATGATTGGCTTACCATAGGGTATCGACTGACAGGATAGAATTCAGCAATCTTGGTCACCTTAGAAAGTCCTTCCTTTTTGTATTTTCCGTAAGCTTTCAAACAAGGATTTCAACTGTTGTGGCGACGGGCTTTCATTTTTAATTTGTTTCATGCTAAACATAATTTCTTTTAATCCCTCATAGATTTCTTTGTCCTCGATGGTGTCTACGAGTGCATCTACTGCAAATGGTTTCTGCATTAATTCTACGACCTGCTTAAGCTGTTTTACTGCATCTTCTAAGGTTTCTTCTACATAAGCAGAAGCAAAGATGATCCTCTGTTTTGGATTCATTTCGAGAATTTCCTTTGCGACTTGCATCCCATCTTTCTGCGGCATCATATAATCCAAGATGACAGCATCGAAGGGAGTCATTTTCCTCTCTCTCTCTTCGATTTCTATCTGCTCCCGTTTCAGCTCCTCGCTATATATTTTTAAACACTCTTCACCACTCTCAGCGAGCATAACTAAATGGTTTCTGGCTTCTAAGACATCCTTATACGATTCAGAACTATCCGCGTCATCTTCAGCTATGAGGATCCTCATGATTTAACGTATTACCAGCGATGGGTATTAAGACTATGTATGTAATATACATATATTGTACAAACGAGAGAGATACATCCGTGCATCTGAGATAGCCCTGTTCTGTGTTCTAGCAAATGTCAATCAACGTGTATGGTCTCATATACTATCAAATTTATGGATATACAGTAACGTTATCAATATCGAAGGACGGAAATATATCAGATAATTATGTTAAGACGATTTGGCTCCAAAATTTCCGTAAAGATCGGGATATTGGTTGGTATTCAAATAGTTTTTGTCATAAGTAATATTGCCATATTTGCATACTTCGAGTCGCAAGGTGCATTGTTAGGCAATTCTATCAATGTCGCTGGCAAGAACCGATTTCTAACATATGATGTTCTAGTTCAAACCCTGAAATATATTTCCGGGTTTTCAAATGTTTCTGCGGTGAATATCGCAATGAGAAACTTTGAGTCGAATCTCATGGTCTTAAGAGGAAGTGGGAATGCATCTCCAGCTATGGAATTAGAACCACTTCCATCGAAATATTTTGATATGTGGAGAGGAATAGATTTCAATTGGCAAAAATACAAAGAATATATCATCGATAATATAATCAAACCATCTCAAACAGGAGCAAAACAAATTCCTGCAAAACTAATAACAGAATTACAATCGATGGCTTCGTCCTTAATTAGTTCATCTCACAGGCTGGTCACAGCGCTCGCGAAGGAAGTGAAAACTGATTCCCAAAACCTTACGATATTGCAAATTCTTCTGGGAAGTATAAACATAGCTATTCTCATGTCAATTCTATATCTTATATTGCACATGCTCAGGCCAATTTTTTCTCTAACAAAGGCAACTGCTGAAGTAGAAAAAGGAAATCTGAATGTCTCAGTAAATCATAGAGGTAATGATGAACTTGCCACACTCTCAGAATCCTTTAACTCCATGGTCTATTCTATAAAAGAACATATCGAAAATCAGAATGTATTAACAAGCAAATTAGAGAAAGCCTATGAAGAATTATCAGCTGCTGATAAAGCCAAAGATGAGTTTGTTTCGATGATTAGTCATGAGTTAAAGACCCCGCTTGTGCCAATGAAACTATACTGCCAAATGTTTATCAAACAGTCATTTGGTTCAAATCTCAATGAAAAACAGAATAAGGCTATTCGAATAATCGAGAGAAATCTAGAAAGACTCGAGATGCTTGTAACTGACATCCTAGATTGCTACAAGCTCGACATTGGAAAAATAACCCTATCTAGAGAAGACGCGAATATTGATACGATAATAAAAAACACTATCACTGATCTTAAATCTATTATTCAAGATCAACAGATTTCCCTTAAATTGGATATCAAGTCAAGTGGTACCATTTTCTGTGATCCAAAGAGAATAGAACAAGTGCTATCGAATTTATTAAAGAATTCGTTTGATTTTGTACCTAAATTCAGTGGAAAAATAGTGATAAGGCTAGAGGATTACATTGATAACGAAAATAACATAACTAGCAAAAAAAAGTTTGTCGTGTTTAGCATAGACGATAATGGACCTGGAATTACTCCTGGTGAGATGAACAACCTTTTCAAGAAATTTTATCAAGTCGATACAGGTTTTCGCAGAAAACATGGAGGAACAGGTTTAGGATTATCTATATGCAGAGGACTTGTTGAAGCCCATGGAGGTAGGTTGTGGTATGATAAAAACTATAATGCAGGTGCATCTTTCAAATTTATAATACCGCGTAACTAAGAATGGTCAATGCAATGAGATGAGAGTGCTAATAATAGATGATAATGAAGATGTGACAGAAGCTATTTCAGATTATTTAGAAAGTATTGGTGATTCATGTACATGCCTGAAAGAAGGGAAACAAGCACTTGAAGTTATAACAAAAGATGGGCATAATTATGACGCGATAATATTGGACCTAGCAATGCCAGATATCAGTGGATATGATGTTCTTGAATCGTTGAAAAATGAAGGGCTACTTAGACGGAATAAAATTATTATCTCCACTGCATCTATTGTAGATAATGATGTTGAAGAAATGCTGTCTATAGGAGTAAAAGCAATTCTCCGAAAGCCTTTGTCTTTAGAACGTTTGGATGAGACGATGAGCAAATTCAGACATTTAAAGTGAGTGTTTGTTTCAAATTTATTTAGGATATAGTAAACAAATTCTGAGGATATGAACCAGATGGAAGATCAAGATATAAGTCTGTTTT
This sequence comes from Nitrososphaeraceae archaeon, assembly GCA_030038695.1. Classification (GTDB taxonomy): domain Archaea; phylum Thermoproteota; class Nitrososphaeria; order Nitrososphaerales; family Nitrososphaeraceae; genus Nitrosopolaris. The sequence goes on along the minus strand of JASHSN010000660.1, from coordinate 1,446 downwards.
GCGTTTAATGGTTTCAAACGGTGCTCAATACCGATGATTACCAAGACTTATATAATATTATGGATGAGAAGCTGCGCATGTCAACAAAAAAAGAATCAGATAAAACCACCACAAGAGTTTATGACGATACGAGTCGTGTAGAAGCAACTACAACAACGGCTACACCACCATTATCAGAGCAACGCCATTCAGTAGATAGAGTATTAGATGAAACTAGAGATAATATTAGAAGAACAATAGAGGAAGCAAGGAAAGAGATTCCACGTCGTACGCAAGCATTCAATGATTATCAAGAACACTCTCTTCAAACAGCTAGAGAAATTACAGATAGGTATCTAGAATCTCAAAAGGAGATTATAAAGTCATTTCAATCGACGTGGGCACCATACGTAGAGAGTTCATATGAAGTATTTTGGAACAAGTGGGCATCTCCACAAAAAGCAGCTGAAATCTACGCGAGAACGGTAAGTAATATTGCAGATAACACAATAGTTACAACTAGGATAGCAAATAATGCCATGTTTGCAAATATGGAAGCGTTAAAGACAATTATTGAACATAGAAAAGATGATGTAAAAGAGCTTTCCAGAATGGCAGTTAATACGGCAAAAACATTTGAACAAATATCAAGAAATGCTGCTAATCCCTCGACACAATAATATTAGTAATAGCGTCTATTAACACTAGGACGCTAAAGCAAGAGAAATAGCCAACACACAAAATCTCAGAACCTTTTATCTTTTTGTTGAACCATATCAGGAGATTAGCTAATTATATTTTTGATTTCAAAATGACAGATTGCATAAGTCACATTTGCCATATTGAAACGCTCTATCACAATTATTGTTCATACATTCATACATAACCCCGCATGTACGACATTGATGAGAACAGAAGCTATGAAACTGAGCCTGCAAAACTAACATGGTTTGATTAATGACGTATATAATACTTGTAATCAATTTTTAGCAAGTGTGATGCTGCAATATCCTTTTCTGTGACTATTGCTAAAGGCCTGTTGTCTTTAGCAATCACCACTCTACTAATATTATATCTTATCATGCTACGGACATCGTAAAGAGTTTGGCTTGGTTCTAGTATGATAGCTTGTTTGATCAAGTTTTTAGCTGTTAACTCTTCATATTTTAGCTTGTTACTCTTCTTATGAAGTTAAGTATCACATTTTTGTCAACAAAGAATTATGTGAATGTTATTGATTTTAGACAAGAATAGCTTTATCCATGTGAACTTCTATTAAGTATTGCTGTTTCTATATGCCTCTCGAGGTTTCTTTTATGAATCACCTTCTAAAAAGTAGATAGACTTAATTGTGGATGAATATATCCATTCGAGGCCTGACCGCATTGCCGTCTTCACCCTTGTTAAGGAGTACCGCAGTTAGCTTGACGAAGCTTTCCTTCAAAAGCTGCATCGTGGTTATCACCT
>JASHSN010000659.1 GCA_030038695.1 Nitrososphaeraceae archaeon | reverse complement strand
ACAAATCATCTCACATATATACCCTGAACAAAAGTGTTTTTCAAAGTTACAATCCTTATGATCCGAGTGACTTTACGTTCAGTGATTCTTATAACAACAATAAGATCAATCCGACTAGGAGCCTGAAGAGAGGATCAACAAGACTCAATCGCTCTCAATGGCGGGATCGATACATTAGTAGTGGGTACGAAGAGCTTGATGAACAACTCGGAGGGGGGTTCCCAAGAAAGGGTACAGTACTCTTAGAAACACATTCAAGCATAAACTCAAAGGTGCTTCTGACCTTACTGGCTGGAATATTTTCAAACGTACTCAGAAATGACAATCCGATATTAATTGAACCGTTTATGGGCATTGACGAGAAGACAATTATGAGTTATATCCGGCCATATTTGTCTCCGGAAGAGAAGAAAGATCTAGTAAGGTTTTCTGATACGAACACGAACAAGGATCTTCCTTCGATTTACACGACATCGCAATCTCAAAATTTAAGTAATTCTCAAAAACTAATCCACTGCTTCCGAGAAATGATGGCGAAAGCGAGAAGAGATTATCAAAACAAGATATTGGTGAATGTAATGGGGATGGGCATGTGTAGTACCATTCATCAGTATCGAAAGGACCAAGGAATAAACTTCATGACTTTCATAAGTGCTAACGCGGATCTCACTTTAATGGTGGTAGAGCACCCTTATGCCACAGACCTAAACCTCACAGAAATGGCAGACGTTCAACTGCGCCTCTCTGATGTTAGTGGAACGTTAGTACTGCGTTCTGTAACTCCGGAGACGGTTCCTTTTGCAATAGTGGCTGATAGGACCCCAGGGTACCCAACCATCAGACTTGAATCTCTAGTTTAGATGGGATTAGCACTCAGGTGGTAATATTCTTCCGCAATGCTCTCTTCAATTCCGACAGGCAGCAATTCCTTCATTTGATCGTAGTATGAAAGAAACGTGGTACCTTTCTGAGTGATTCTGTATACCATTTTATTGCCGGTGTTAACTTCCTGAATTAACTCGCTTTGAAGAAGAGAATCAAGGTATATTTTGCACTGATCGTTGCTTAGCATCGCTTTGTACATTATCTTCGTACGGGTTTCTTCTTTACATGCTGATTTTAATATTGCTGCTATTACTTCGTAACGACTACGATTCTTCATTTTGTCACAATATCACTTACATTCCATATAACGTGAGTGAAACTATTCGATAGAAATGTTATTGACACATATGAAATTTACATATGTTATCGAAACCGTTCCAATAGAATTATAGTAGTAGAATCAGTTCTACTATAATCATTATTCAATTTATTCATTTATTCATTATAGGCTGCTTGCTGAATAGTTCAGCCATCTCTTTATATCTACCTATAAATTTGTTACCCAACTCACTAGTCTTGAAGATATGGCGTTTGGAGTTTGCCCGTTCCTGTACTTTTTCCAGCATACCGCAATCAAGAAGGAAATCCAAATATTCGCTAATTTGTTTGGAATTCAAATTACATCTATACATTACGTGTGTTTTTCGTGCGCCCCCTTCGCACATGGAAAGTATAAATTCAATTATCTCAAGCCATCCTCGGTTACTCCATCCTGTTACGTTAAGTGGCAAATATGATCTAAACTATATGACTACGAGTGGCTTTTAATAAATATACTTTCGGCCTCATCTGCTTATCAAGTATCAAAACACCTAGATATTACAGTGACAAAGTATACTGCTGTAACGCTGATGCGCATCCCATCTGTCTTGAGTAAATCCGGTAATTTACGACCTCATGTTCTTATGGAAGTGATAGAAAATGCTAGGTCGGCTTTAGAGGCTGGCAAGAAGGGCCAAAAGAAGAACGTGCCAGTTATCGAGCTAGAACGTATTCCAGAAAAGCTTATCTTAGTAGGAGATATACACGGAGATTTGCAATCTTTGCTTTGGACGCTCAACGAAATAAATTTCGAAAGGCTGTTGAGAAACCCACACAACAAGCTGATATTTCTAGGCGATTACGTTGATAGGGGAAGTAACTCTATTGACGTGCTGTATGTAGTGTGTTTTCTGAAACAAAAATTCCCCGACTCGGTGATTTTAATGCGTGGAAATCATGAAGCTCCGATGGAATTTCCATTCTCTTCGCACGATCTGCCGCTGGAACTCGCTCAGCGATACGGACGTGAAATAGCACAAGCGATCTATATCAATAACATATTACCACTTTTTCAATCGCTTAGTTTAATGGTTTTGATACCTAAACAACTTTTAGTTGTTCATGGAGGTCTACCAACGGCTGATGTCCTTTCACATAGCCCATTGGAATCTCAGTCAGGGTCTGCGGCTAAAAACCAGTTGATTAGCAGCATGGAGGAAATTTTATGGAACGACCCAATAGAGAATGTCAATAAAGGGCTGGATTGGGAATATTCTAGGAGAGGTTATGGTAAGCATTTTGGTATAACAGTAACCAGGAAGTGGCTTAATGCAACAGGAAGTAAACTTGTTATTAGAGGCCATGAACCATGTCAAGGTTTTAAAGTGAATCATCAAGGCACGATTTTGACCTTGTTCTCCTGTAACGAATCTTATCCTGGTTTCCAGGCTGCATATCTCAATGTTGCAGGAGAGGAGTTGCGGAATGTTGATGATGCATCAGAGTTCGTACCTTACATAAACAAAATACCTAAACTTCCAAAGTTGCTTTGATTTCTTTACATCTCTTTCTGAGAGAAACTGTAGATATGTCAGCTACTTGGCAAATCTCAACCTGTCGGAGAAACTCATTGCACGTCTGTGAAGCTAAATATATTACAGCTCCGGCTAACGCTCGGGGGTTCTTGCCGATTGAAATTCGATTTTGTTGTACTTCAGAAAATATCTTAAGGGCTTCTCGTTTAGTCTTCTCACTCAAATCCAATCTATTGGCTATGAGAGTAACATAATCAGGTCCGTGAAGTACAGGCATTTGTAATGAAAGCTCTCTCAATATCAACTTATAATGCGACATCACGTCTTTACTAGACAGATTACAGACAGATGCTACATCAGAAATCGTTTTCGGAGTCGCTGTCTCCCTGCACGCGGCGTATAGTGCTGCCCCCACCAGGCCTAGAGTTGATCTACCTTTCGCCAGCTTTTTAATTGCCGCCTTTCTATAAATATACGCAGCACTTTCCATCACAGCCTGGCTAAGGTATAGCTTATCCCCAAAATTGTTCAGGAATTTTAAGGCTTTCTCTAAATTTCTAGATATCGAGTCGTTCAGTTGAGATCTGTTATTCCAGGTTCGCAACCTTTGCATCTTTAGTTTTTGGGCCGGCTCCAGCGCTTTACCTCTTGCATCTGTGTCTCCCATCCCTATCAATGTGGATAGTCCCTTATGGTGTATGGCCAATGATTCAGGCATACCTGTTCTGGATCTGTCGCTGAAGCCAGATTGACCTGCATACCCACTCGAGTGTTCGTTATTAAAGAATTTGTCATTTGCAACGCAACCGCAGGAGCTACAAACATATTCGCTTGAAACCATATCAAAGATAACAGTATAACCCTTACATTGCTCGCAATAGGTTGCATCATTGGGTTCATTTAATTTGCTCTCCGGAGGCATATGGTCTCAGCTCCTAACCGAAACAAATACGACAAGTCTTTTTAACCTTAATTTTTCTAGAAATCAGAAAATGCCAATGTAGAAGGTAATAAATTTAGATATTCGAGTTTAGATTTTATACTCATGAGATTATTCTAGGTTCCTTAAACAACCGTCGAATCAACATTTTACAAAATTCTAGAAAGCGATTATTATATATTATGAATTATTTTGTTTATCTAGACATTGTTAGACGATATTTTATTAGGCATTATAACAGTTTTATGGCTGACTAACGTCCCTATTGCTTTTGTCTCCATAGTCAGGTTCGTTAAGAATCGAGAGACGTTCATAGGAAAGGATGTTCAACGCATCCATAACGACCCTGTCATTATTTTTCAAATAACGAGTCGTTCGGCGACAAGAACGCCTGTAGTACTTCGAGGCATAGATTCGATAATTAAGTCTTGCAGTAAAATAAAGTACCATGACTACCGAATCTCGGTAATTACCGAAGATCCTGAGGACTTCGATACTTTGGCCAATTCAAATAGTGAGGTCGTGCTTGTAGACAAGAATTTTAAGAGCAATGCAATCAAGAAAGGACGAGCGTTACAATATGCGGTCGAATACAGGCGGAAAGTTGGTAGAAATAGTTCGAACTACTGGATCTTCCATATGGACGACGAAAGTTACGTCACGCATCAAACTATCCTATCGCTGCTCAAGGCGATTAGAGAAGGTCAAGGACTAGCATTTGAAGGACCAATTTTCTATCCGTTAAAATTCGAATCGGCGAATATACTAACAGCACTTGCAGAATCCATTAGGCCATTTACGTGCTACGATTGCGTATCGCAGATGAAAAATGAGCAGTATGTAAAGACTTCTCCATTGCACATGCATGGAAGTAATTTGCTAGTAAGATCAGATGTGGAAGACTCTGTTGGTTGGAATTTTGGAGCCACACTTGCAGAAGACCAGATGTTCGGATATCAAGTATACCATAAATATGGTCCAAAATCCATGGGTTGGCATGGCGGCATTCTTTTGGAGCAGCCGCCACTGAATATTAAGGACCACTTTATGCAGAGACGTAGATGGGTTTTAGGAAGCCTTCAAAACATAAGCCAGTTTCCTCGCATGCACAGATTTAAGCTTTTTTATAAGCTCCTCACGTATTTTTTGGGCTTTGCTTCTGGCTTCATTTCTACGATCATTTCATTGCACATGAATCTATCTCTTCTTCTGATCATTGCATCAAATACCTTGATCAACAACAGAGTTGGAGCTGATAGTGTGGCAGTCTCCTGGAACTTGTTGAAATCATTTTATTCTGAAATGACTGCACATTTTTTTGGAAACACGGACCCTTTTCAATTCGGAATTGGTTCGATCTTGTTGTTTTCTTCTGTGAT
>JASHSN010000658.1 GCA_030038695.1 Nitrososphaeraceae archaeon | reverse complement strand
GAAAATCGTTGAACGGGTCAACAATCAATATGGCAGTGTTTTGTGAAGAATAACTTTTCATATAGGTATTCCTTTACTACTATTATTTTGCTATTATTATATACCTCTTGTTGCAATTGGGATTAGTTGTTGTGTTTACCTACATAGGTGACATTGTAGCTTACCAACATGGGTTACTCTTCTCTCAGGACGTGCGGTTTTTTCTTCAACCGGCATTCTGTACTTCTTGTTCTTGTTCTTGCTTCTCTTTCACTACTGTCTCACTTTCTTCTGGATCTGTGGTTTTCCTCTGTTTTTTATCTCGTTCTGCTTTTAATTTTGCTAGTTCCTGATCAACTGAGCTTTTTACTGTCATTTTTTCGAGCTCGCCTTCTATATCATCTTTATTTGAGGTGTAATCTGTAAGAACACCCGAATCTATCATTTCATCTAACGCTTGTGCTTTAGCTTTCATTTGCTCTGTCTTATCTTCTGCCTTATTCATTGCCACGCCCACATCCGCCATTTCTTCTGATATCCCTGTCAAATTTTCCTTAATTCGTACTTGAGCTTCAGCCGCGGTATATTGAGCTTTTATAACTTCTTTCTTCGAACGGAATTCCTCAACTTTTGTGGAAAGGCGTTTCTCTGTTTGCTCGAGTTTGTCCTGCTGCGTCTGCATATCTACTATTTGTTTATCTAGGTTTTGCAATTGCAACATGTTTGCGTTCTTTCTTTCCAGTGCTAATTTTGCTAAATCTTCTCGGTCTTGATCGATAGCACTTCTTGATTCTTCATCCAAAGTCCGAATATTATCGACTAATTTTGTCTTTTGCATCTGCAACCTAGTCTTTGCAGTCACGACCTCAGCTATGCTACGTCGAAGCTTGTTCATTGTTTCAATCTGATTTTGGTAGGAATAGTCTAGAGCTTCTTTAGGATCTTCATATTTATCTAGCAGAGTATTGACTTTTTGCTTAAGTAACGTTGTAATGCGATTTGTTAACCCCAACTCAAAGTATTATATCAATTCCAGGGATTTATTCTTATGTGTTACAAAATAAGCGGACGCTTTTGTTCATACACACAATCCGAGCAATACGAACTCTAGTAGGTTATACAAGACAACGCCTTGTAGCGCTGATATAGGGAAGTGTTGTATGCAGCTGTGTTTAATGCTACGTCAACGCTCCTGCGCCGTAGTGGCGGATTTAGACCGTTGAAAATGTTTGTGACTTTCACCTTGGGCTGGATCATTTTGCATCCATAAACACTATTTTTGCTGATTCCACCAATTCTTAATAGTTTTTTTGTGATATCCTATATTGCGCGAGGGCCTTGTTACTTTCAATCATATACTATTTTCGGTCCGTACTGGCTCAGGCTTTGTTAATTTCAGTAGTAGATACTAATTACTAAAAAACCTAGAAAAGGAGAGTTGAATAAGGGCATGTATACGCGACATAAATTTTCCGGTCAAATCTTCTAGAAAGTCTTTAAATAAATAGGCTACGCAACTCATGTAATTTGCCACGTAACCGAATAACGCTATCAATCCCTCTATTCTCGTCCTTGACGACTATTCATGGACCATTGCACCTTTTTTTAACCGCAAATCCTGGAAGACAGTCCAATTAATCATCCGTAGTAACAGAATCAGCCGTAACCTTGGGCCATAGGCAGACTTGTCGCTAATACTGAGATGATGTTATGGGTGTCTTTGGACCGGACATTCCCGGACAAGTAGCAGCAGGATCAGGATGTTTAGCCAAACCTATATGACAATATTTATTCCAGCCATGTTCATATCCTGAATCACAATCGTTTACGTCTTGTAGTGTAAGGTTATTAATTCCGCCTGTTATGTTAGTGGAGAGGTAGGGCCGATTCGAACGAGTCATTCATAACATCGTAGTATCCTCGCAGTCCGGCGTTCTTACCTAATTTAAAGCCATACAAATATGCTGGGGTATGCGCTACTAGTGTTGTTGGTATTCCCGTTGCCAGTATTAGGACAATTGGAATTGTGCATGCAATTGTTTTTTATCCACACACCACCTTACAAATACTGATATAAATCTTGAACGGCATATAGGCTCATACTGTATAGTATTTTTGTGAAGAGAAAACAGATAATTTGCAAATATAGAAAATTGGCTAGTACATATGGACATCCTGTTGAACATTAATCGAGACAAATTTCATAGTTTATAGTATAATTGACCAGTCTTCCATTTTGTGCTTTATCTAAGCCAGTTAGTCTCTAGGAAGAATCATAAACCAGTCATTTGATAGCAAGGATCACTAATGTCCTGTTGTAAGAACTGCTCGAAATCTCGCCTTGCCACTCATCATTCGCTCATACGCCTCTGGTGCGCGTTCCAGAGGGAAGACTTCGTTTATAGATCGCACACCGGAGAGAACGCTAAATGATAACGTGTCTTGTGAATCCATGGAGGTGCCAGCCGGCCAGCCCACTACCGATCTACGCCCTAAGATGAATAAAGTTGGAGGAACCGCTAGTGGCTCATCGGACACACCTATCATAATTAACTTTCCGTTGACAGCTAGACCGCCCAATACTTCACCCATAGCCTTTCCACTTGGGACTGTTCCAAGAATGATCTTGGCACCTCCGAGCTTGACAAGCTCTTCGACAGAATTCTCCGATTTGCTATCAATATAGTGTACTGCTCCAAGCTTTTTCACAAGATCTTCCTTGTCCTTTCCTCGACCAATAGCAATAGTCTTAAAACCCATCTTGGAAGCAAATTGTATACCTAGATGTCCAAGTCCGCCTACTCCGATTATTGCAACGGTGTCGCCTTCACGTGCACCACTGTTGCGGAGTGCATTGTAGGTGGTTATACCGGCGCACATGAGCGGTGCAGCTTCTGTAGCTGACAGCTCAGCAGGGATTGATGCAACTGCTTCAGTTGGAACAATCACATAGTCAGCATAGCCACCGTCATAAGTAATTCCTGGCACTTTTAAGTAGGTACAGGTAACGAAATCGCCGCGCCGACAGGAATCACAGTGAAAACAATTGCCTCCATGCCATCCTACGGCCACTCGTTGGCCAGGCTTCCATTCACTAACGTCTTTGCCTACTACGTCAATAATTCCTGCAATCTCATGGCCAGGAACTCTCGGGTATTGGATTCCTGGAAATAATCCTTCTCTGGTGAAGGAATCACTATGGCAGACGCCGCAAGCTTGGACTTTGATACGGACATGTCTAGCACCTGGTTCTGGAATATCTCTATCCACTATTTCGAGTGGGCCTTTAGGCTTAGAAACTTGGACTGAACGCACATTCTTTCCACACACTCCTGCTATTTACAGGGTTCAGTTAAATGTTGGAAAAATAAAAAATAGGTTTCGACGGTCTTTTGATGTTCAGTGAATAGTGGCGATTTGAAATAAACTGGCTTCTCCCTGAAATCTATTTGTTGTCTATAATTTCAGTTAACCCAAAGTTAGAACCCTTCAATTCCTCCATGCCACTTGGGGAGCCCCCACACGGTATGTAAGATGCAATTTTGTTACCGGTATTCCAAAGGAAACAATTCCGGACAGTCAAATATATTATTAGAAGGATGTTAGTATCACCTTTGGCGGGATTGAAGTCTCATATTACTCCATTACAACCGGGACCAGCAGTCATGTACCCACTGGATTTTTCTATTTTCAAATTCTTTCTGCACGAAATCCACCCGCTGAAATTATTGGGTGTATGTCTCAATAGAAGAATTGAGAATAATTGAAAGCCACATTATTGTTTGAACCCAACCATATACGAACAATCTATCCAAAACCAAGTTAGACGGTAAAATATCCACGTTTGTAACACAAGAACTACCTGCAGATAGTTGTGATTGTATCCCAAAAGAGAATAGTAAAACATAGGAACGTTGTAATAATTCACTTTTTGTAAAAGGTCGATAATGTTCTGCAATACATAAATAGCAACGCTACCCTATTTGGTATCTGCGATTAAATCAATTGCAAATAATTTCAAAACATGGTTACACTTTATAAATGTCGTTTCAAGAAATAATAACATGCCAATAGATCCGGACTTTCCAAGAAATCACCAGGTAATAGGTAAAGATAAAGATAGCGATGGCCAACATTATCACTTTGTCTGGGATCCTGGGAGACTTGCGGATGCTGCTGAAAATGAAGACGTAAAAGCGGCTTATGGTGCAAGAAATGAAGAACTTGTACCTATAGGTGTACATGGTACTAGGGTTGCTGTTGATTGGAATTGCTGCATTGCAGACGGCTCGTGTATAGATGTATGTCCTGTCAAGTTATATGAGTGGTATAGAACAGATATCGACATACCTGCAATAGACATGGCTAATGCTACAAGCAACGGGGACGGTGGCACTAACAAAGAAGATAGGCTTAATTATACAGACAAGTCAGACCCAATTAGAGAACAAGACTGTATATATTGCATGGCTTGCGTCGCTGTCTGTCCTACACAATCAATTAAGATAGACGAGCCAAATACAGAATTCCATCAACAAGCATCACAGACTTTCACGTAGGAAGCGAGAAAAAAAGGGAATAGTAAAAGAGAAAAGAAAGGAGCTGTATAAAAAAATAGATAAATGTCTTCAGTTAAGAGCGAAAAAATACAACAATTCGAACTCGGCCCATTTTGGGAAGGTCACAGAGAAATGTTAGGCAAATTAGTGAAGACAGAAATGCCTTCAAAGTCGAGATTGCATTATACGGAAGTAGTTGCAGATAGGCATCCCGAAACAAACAACCTACTCATAAAATATGGACTAATCAATTTTGTCGGTAATAAAAGGAATTTCCTTAGAATACACGCAGAAATGATGCCAGATTATACAGTTAATCAAGAAGAAATAATCTTTAGTGATAACCTTCACGCGGCAAATAAAACAACCTTAAGTGATAATCAAATACATGACGGGCATAGAGAATGGTTGAAGAATCTCTTTGATAAGCATTGTAAGCCATACGAGTAGGGTAGGTTCTTGGAGTTAATGAATTATCTGTAAATACATAATACATTGCTATACTGCTACCATTCATAAAATTTTGTACGAATCATGAATGATGAAAATACCCTTTGTGAAGGTGAAATGTCTGACATGTGATCTAGCACCTATACGCTATTTATTTAGGATATAAGATGTTTCTGAACCTTATTTTTATATTAAAATCTCGTCAGAGAATCTGAATATCCATCAGCACCAATGAATCGAATCCCTAATCTCTACTTTAGAAAGTCTTAAGTATGAATTTTGTTTTATATTGTATAGGTGGATAAATAGATTTGAGTTCAGATGATATAGAACCATTTGACTGGCCTAGGCGATTCTTTGGTGGAAGAAGAGGATTCTTTGATGATATATTCAGAGGATTTGATGAAATGAGGCGAGATATGGAGAGAGAGTTTGAAGATGTAGAAAAAAGAATTCCAAAAGATTTGGTAAGAGAATACACTACCCCAGAAGGAGCAAAAGTCAGAGAGATAGGTCCAATGGTATATGGAGCTTTGTTGCATAAATTACTATCATATTTGTCGGGTTTAGTTGACCAAGCTACGTTTAGCTAACCTAAACTGACATTTCATGTGTTTAACTGGGCTTCCTACAATGAATCATTAGTTAGACGAGGTGAGATTATTCTAGATTTTGGTATTATAGATGGTTGGTATGATGAGTTAGAAAGAATGAATCAAGG
>JASHSN010000657.1 GCA_030038695.1 Nitrososphaeraceae archaeon | reverse complement strand
AGATTTATTCAAATCTGAAATAGTCGAATTTTATCTGTTACTTGCATTATGCTTTATCCTCCGAATCGTTCTAGGAAATATAACTAAGTTAAATAGAATAGAAAATCGTTGGCTATCACGTGGCCGGAAATATCCCTCAACTTAACTAAAAAAAGAAGGAAAGTTGTTGTGATTCTGTTGAATCACTAGACAGGATTATCCCTGTTCGCTGTTTCCTACACCGCGTCCAGCATTGTTAACTGCTGTATTCAGACACACTACCTTGTTGTTCTGGCCTTGTTTGTCTTGACCCCATACTTTTGGTTCCTCTCCATTGCTGGTACAATTGTTCACCTGGTGTATTGTTTGTATGATGGTTTTATGGACGAAGAACCCTCCTCCACAGCAACCGCCCCAGCCACCCCAGCCGCCACAGCCGCCACAGCCGCCAAAGAATCCTCCTCCGCAGCCAAAACCACAGCCGCCGCCAAAGCCGCCGCCAAACCATGCCAATGCGCGTTGTTCTGGTACAGCATATACCATTGTCGATAGACCTGCTGCAGCAATTAATGCTACAACTACTGTCGTTGTTCTATTCATAATTCTCGAAACTGATATTACTTTTCTCAGTTTATATCAGATGCTTCACAGCAACTGCTAAAATTATTAGAGAAATTCCGGATATATTGATACACTATAATAGCATACGCAACAATCTCGGTTAGAATTCTCTGTTCACATTCTACCTGCGAATTATTCTTAAGATGTAGAAAGTAAAAAGTAAAAGTGGTCGTCAACAAAGATTTCAATGATAGTCGATTTATCTATCGTTCGTCAACAAATGATTGCAGTTTAATTTAAGGTAGATGACTAATTCCGCAAATGATGTCTTGTAGGACATTGTAGCACGCAGTAGTAGCACAGATATGTTTCATAATACCTTCTGTACTACACGGTAGCAGCCAGAAGGTACTGGATAAAGTTATTTGAGAGATATGTCTGCGTATGAAATGCACGTGTTAACAAAAGGATTATACTTCAAGCATTGTGGATATCAAGTATTTTCAAATATAATTAATATAAGTGGACAACATTTCATTTGTAAGGTATTTCATCCATCAATCTTATATCCTTCAATCACTATCTCAATTAGTATGTTCGAAAGCATAGCATACATTGGCCTTGGTTTTGCAACTACCTTCCTTTTACTTGAAGCGGGTTGGCACTTAACGGCCTGCAAATACAGATCACTAAAACCATGTTTTTACAAGCAAATTGGCATTCTAAGTTAATGAGGGCTTTAACTTAGAATGCCTATCTCACACCTTATAGCATGCAAGAAGTATGACGAAAAGATTACAACCATACTTATGTGTATAGCTTATGATGGCGTCTTTAGTAGAAAAAGAGAATCAAACTGGCAGCAGGTTCAGAAAAATAAAGGAATAAAGAGAATTCTACTTGTGGATGACGAACACGACGTTAATTTAACCATTAGGATGGTTTCAGAGGAGAAAGGATTCAAAGTTGATTCATTTACTGATGCGTCTCAAGCATTAGAGAACTTTAGTGCCAGATTATATGACCTTGTCATACTTGATGTTAAATTACCTGGAATGGATGGATTTAGCTTATACACGAAAATTAAAAAACTAGATGATAAAGTTAGAATCTGTTTTTTGACAGCAGCAGATAAGGCTTACTACGATATGTTAAAAAAGCATTATCCCAGCATCAAAGAAAATTGTGTGATTCATAAGCCTGTGGACAACGAATCCCTGCTAAAACAAATAAAATCAGTATTGTGGACATAAAAATGATACAACAGTCGATCTCATTTTTTATATATTTTGTCGTTTAATTTTGGTTATTAAGATATGATATATTTGATGAATGGTTTTGCAGAAGATTCCTTGTATCATCCTGTTGTTATAAAACAAGATCAACAATTTTGGAAGCGAATATTGATTGTAGATGACAATAAAGATGTCACTACAACTTTCAAGTTAGGAATAGAAGATGGCAATAACAGTACTGATGTCAATAAAAGAATCGAAGTATATACATCTAATAATCCTGTGCTAGCATTGTCAGAATTCAAATCAGATTTCTACGACCTCATTCTGCTTGACATTAACATGCCACATATGAACGGATTTGAATTGTGTGAGAAGATGTTGGCCATAGATATCGATGTAAAAGTTTGTTTCATGTCTTCTGGTAAGATAAATCGAGAAGCACTAAGGGACATTTATCCTGCGATAAGTGTAGGATGCTTTATCAGAAAGCCAGTCACTATAGATTATTTGATCAAACGAATTATGTCGGAATTGGATTAGGTGTGCTGCAAATTTATCAATGATAGCTAATCAAAATTAGTTATAAATTTGTGGATTTTGTTCTCTCTCAAGACCAGCCATTTAGTCTTCTGTCCATGGTACGAAGCTGCTCCAACGCATTATTGAGCAGCGTGTTGTCACCATTAATGCAATTATAAACAACCATCTCACAATTTCGTCTGGATCGTTATTATGGTATTGAGGATACTTGTACACAAGCCTCTTTGTCAGGCATATACTGTCTTGAAGATCTACCTGCTAGATAGTCTATTAGTCTAACGATCTCTGCAGCGCCGCTATCTATATTTTGATTGTGTCTCTTTGCGCTATATTTCCTGGTAAAGTGTTCTGAACATACTGTGCAAACGTATGTTAGTCTATCCATTTCCAGTATAGTTAACGAATGTTTAAAAAAGTTAGTACATAACACAGCGCAACACCGTATTCGTAATAACTGCAAATAACAAATTTGACATGGTTCTACTATCGGGGCTCAGTGGGAAAAGACGCAGGTATCTGTTCTGCTAATACATTTCCCTTGCTATCTTTAGCAGCGTAGATCCAATGGGCTACACCCTAGTCCTTGTTGTCCTTCTGGTACCTTCCCTTACTTGTACCGCTATCTCTCCCTGATTGGTACAGTCATAACAATTAGGGAGGCTGCACAATACGCTTCATAATTAATTCCCAGATCGGATTGTGCGTTAACTTCTGTAAAGTCAGTCCTATCAGTATGTTTCGATGTATACCTTACCCTAATCCATGGTTCCCGCTGATTGGTAGTCCGCTGCTGACTGGCGCCTTATTTGGTAGGCTGTGCAAATGACAACATAAGTGTTGATGTGTACGTTATTAGAATTATCGCTATGACTAAGACCGTAGTTGTTTTTTATTTCCAATTCCAATTTTTTATTTATTTATGTCCAGCCCCGCAGGCAGGCTGGCAGGCAATACTGTGCCATTTCCATATATTGTGATTTTGGTAGTGCTTAAGACTATGATCAGTGCCTAGCACTGCAAATACCTGATTTGACAAGCTAAGTGCT
This sequence comes from Nitrososphaeraceae archaeon, assembly GCA_030038695.1. Lineage (GTDB taxonomy): Archaea > Thermoproteota > Nitrososphaeria > Nitrososphaerales > Nitrososphaeraceae > Nitrosopolaris. Next base: position 961 of record JASHSN010000657.1, on the reverse strand, counting down.
GATATGTACGCAATTAGAATTTCGCTATGGCCAAGCCTAGGATTGTTTTACGCATAATTCATCAATGACACTTTTGCGTAATAATAATTACTGAATTATATTCTGAATTCTTTCTCCGGTTTAGTATATCAAATTAAAGGTGAAACCACCTGGATTTGTTCTATTAAAGGTATATGCCTATGTGGTTAGAAAAACAATTGGGCATTTCCGCCAATCGTGCCCTTCACCGCAAAGATAGAAATAGAGAATTTTTTACGAGACATACGCACGCCCTGTTTGCACTTATGAACCTCAATCACTTCTGAAACATGTTGCTGCTAAAACGACCAATTAAATACTGTATGCTAGAGGGTAGTATTCAGAAATTTTTGAATTGCAGGGCATAAGGAATGTGATATATTTCCCTAGAAATAGTGGAGATATTTTTTTATACGCATGATTAATTCAGAATTAATTATTATAGTGATTTGGAGTTAAGAAAGAGCCCTTCTATCATAGCAATATTATTAGAAGTAATGATACTAGTGTCTACAATTCTCTTGTCACACAACAATACCTCTGCACAGACTCCTCCTCGACTCAACCTCAACTCAACCTTGATAATGACAAGCAGCAGTATGTCTCCAAACTTGCGTCAAAATGATGGGGTAATTGTAGGGCATGCCCCGTTTAACAGCTTGAAAATAGGAGATATCATCGTGTTTAAGACTTACGAAACGGATGCATCGGGAAAACACGCGACTATAGTGCACCGAATAGTTCAAATAAGTTAAGTATCGCATTTTTTATCAACATATCATTATCTAAATGTTATTAATTTTAGACAAGAACAGCTTTAGCTCAGTAATTTATCATTCTGTATGTGAAAGCCGAACGTCTGGCCTTATCCAAGGTCAAGAAAGCAGAACTGTTTGATTTTATGAAGGGAACAAGGAATAAAGAAGAATACAGAAGGGCATCT
>JASHSN010000656.1 GCA_030038695.1 Nitrososphaeraceae archaeon | reverse complement strand
TTGAGCGACACGTATATTCAATGTTGGGAAAGGTTAGGTGTCGGCTATAATAACTGAGTCAGACTCATTTTGATGAATATTTCGTCTGGTTTCTGCAATTTTTGCATAAGACGACATATACGCGAAATACCTGGTTTTTGTGTAACCGCGGCTTTAAGGAATCAAACTGTTGTAGATATCATTAATGTATGGTCCATAATGAGATTGAATTTGGGCTTGTTTTGCAGATGTTTTGAGTGTACTTATCTTGGATACTGAGAGAGCGGAGCGTCTTCTGATTTGCCAGTAGACGATCTTCTTTTTTCTGCTGGTGGAGGATTCCTGTTTGGAGCATTGGCCGGATATGCTATCAAGAAAGTTATGAAAATAGTAGTTGTTGGGTTATTTGTAGCTGGCCTAACGTATCTGTCATACAAAGGATGGATAGAGGTAAAATGGATGGAAATCGAAAATGCAACTAGGACTACATTGAGAAGTGTTGTGGGACAGGCAGTAGACGCACTTAACAATACGGCGTCACAATTTGAAACGCATTCTTCTACGATCACAACTTCAGGTTCACCGATAGCAGTGGGCTTAGGTTTTGCACTTGGGCTAATGATTGGCTTCAAGAGGGGGTAAAAGGATGATTTCGATTTCTGGGGGTATACTAGTTATATGTACCAGATAGATAGATGAAAGAAAAAAAGACCAGACATCAACACATAAATCCATCTAAAAGCCCTCTATATCAAGAGTCGAATGTATTCCCTGTATTTAGGCTACAATAGGTAGTGGATGCTCTTATGGATGTGAATTTCGTACCTTAAGGCAAGCTAAACGGCGCTCCCTGCTTCTTCATTAAATCCTATGCGATGTCATCGTCCTTACTGGACTTTAATTTTTCAAGATCTTGCTCGCTTACTCCACTCCGAGCTAGTTTCAGCAAGTTGGGTTCAACCGATGGTAATGATAATAATCCTGAAGGTACTGTGGCCTGCTCTTGATTTAGCTTGTTGACTTCATTTCTTGAGCTTCCTACCTTAGACTCAAACCCTCCTTTATTGTTATATGGGTATTCAAAACCTGACAAAAATTTCTTTACGACGTCTTTTGAAGGTATATTATTTTCACGCGCAATCTCCATAACTGTATTCCAAAGAAATTGCAATTCTTTAAGACCGAATCCCATAACTTCTAGGTGTTGATATATATTTAGTAGCTGATTGTGCTTATTTACAAATACTTCAAGGCCAGAACGCTGGTCTTTGAGATTTCTAATTGCGCCTTCCAAAGACGCTTTACTGTCTTGGAGAATTTCGTTTTCTAGTCTTAGTACGTCTACATCCCTAAATTCATCTATAACCTTTTCAGCGTCGTAATCATATTGTCTAATGTTATCAGCTAGCTTTGCTAATCTCGAGATATCATCGACGGGTATCCCATACTTGCTCAATTCTGTCCTTAGGTCAGTATACCATTTTAATCCAGAACTTGTCATTCTTTCATCTTGCAGTGCTTTATCGCTCGCAGACTCGGCATGTGACTTTCGTTCTTGTAATACCTCAATCTGCATTTTTAGATTTTCTATTTGTTCCTCTAGTTCTCTTTTCTCATTTGTCTTTTCCTTGATATAATCTGCTATCTTTGAAAGTGGCACAGTCTTAGAAAATTCAAGCAAATCTGCCAAATGAAAAGCAATCTTCTCTGGCGATAATCCGATATCCTTGCAGCGATTGTAAACGTGTAAAATAAAGGACTCGAGGCTGTCCTCTCTTACCCCTATTCTAAGCATTATTGATGCAATCCTAAATCCCAAAGCACATTGAGCTGCAGTAATGCCAATCCTCTTCAAAGTTACTGTTAATTCCCTTAATTCATCTATTCTAGGGAAACCCAAGTCCATTCTGTATTCATTGACTATGTTTGTAACAGATCCAGCACTAAGGCCATTATCAACTGCAATTTTATCTCTTTGTTCTCCACGTAACCACTGTTGTATCACTAGCGATTTATAGTTTTCAGGAAGCCTTGCTGGCATATATTATCTAGAGGAATAATCTATTTAAATCTTCGTCAAATGCGCCAAGTTCACCGTCAAATAGGAAAAACACGCAGAAAAGCGGGATAAAACGCTTAGGACGATAGCCACACAAGTGCGTGTGCTGCTATTCTTGCTTCATGAGAGATTACCCTATTAAAACGTGAATCTATCGTATATACCTATCGATATAGAAGCGCTCGGTTTAGACAGTGTAAAGTCGTGTAAACTCGTCTGAACAGAGCCTAGACCTATATGGCTCGCAAAACAAGAACTATTGAAGGACGGGATGGCGGCGTGGACACATTACCAACCAAACGCGTTGACATCCATCGGCACGTTGGCGATAGAAACGCTTCCTCGAGAGTCATCAATAGAGGCAATGGGCTGTCTGTACGACCAGTAAGATTTTCTATAAGGGTTGAAACATCTACACCAACAATTTCAGGATATCTCCATATGCTTCAGATCATATGTAAAATATATAATGCTTTATTACAGGAAGAAGAAAGGATGATCTTAGATTT
>JASHSN010000655.1 GCA_030038695.1 Nitrososphaeraceae archaeon | reverse complement strand
TAACCTCGTATACATAATGCGCTGGCTAATGTACTGACTATTCTAATGATCGGTTGTTATTCTATTCGGGAGAAAATGTTTTTGAGTTATTAACGTAGAACAATAACTGGTATCCTCTGACTCAGGTAGCGTTTGATGAAATAAAATCTTCCGAACAAGCCAAGATGCAGATATTACGACACTAGCACTTGGTACATCAACTGCTATGGCAGCCAAGACCCACACACACGTAACCCAATTGAAGAGCAGCGGCGACGACTGGTTCCATACACCAACTGCTTTTACAGATTCTAATACCCATACACATCATCACACGCACCTAATGAGTAGCAATAGAAACCACATGACTGGCATTAGTACTATTGGTAGCAGAAATAATGGTTTCCCGACTGGATGGATTGGCGGCTTTAGCCCTACACAGTATGGATCTCCTTTAAGTCCTTCATACCAACAACAAGTCCCAACAGGGATGACGATCGCTGGTATGAACGGTGTTAATAGGGGTTTTGGCGGAAACGATGATATCCCGACTGGCTGGGCATTCAACAACTGAGATCGGCCGATACTATACTGAAATTAGAAATAACTCCCTCTTATTTTTTGCAACTGTCTCAATATTTCTCTAGAGACAAGACCATTCCGAGACGGGAGGGCATAAGGAATTAAGTATGATCTTTATTCCAATGCTCAACAAACCTTTGTTTGTTCTCTTCTAATTTAGAAGGTAAATGGAGAGGCTTTCCGTCTTGTGTAACTCTAATTGTACCACTGGTTAGGTCAGGTGGTCCTATTGTTGGTGATATTGCCTCATGGTCCCTTTGCTTCAGCTTCTCCACGACCTTCGAGCTTTACCAACGTCTTAACAATTTCACCGATCACACCTGGGCCATCATGTTTCTTAATCGTGGCAAAAATATGCGGAGTGGAAACTTCAGCAGAAATTGAATGTAACCATACCATAATATCATTTCCCACTCTATTCCAGTCGACTTGAACCCTGATAATGCTGGTATGACGCCTTACATCATGAGGCAGCTTAGGCATCCTTACCTTTTTCGGAGATATCCTCAATAAGAGCGCCTATAAGGGAGTAAAATTCAAAAAATCTTTAATATGTAGCAGTATTTGTAGATTCATGATGAGGAGTCTTTCCTTACATTTTTCTGAAAAAACAATCTTTCTTTTAATTCTTATCGAAGATTTACTACCCTCCTGTTGTACTTGTATCAGGTGGAGCTTTACCAGCCTCCGGGATTGTAGTCAGTTCTAGCCCAATATCTGGAATCTTGGTCATTTAGCGTTCTTATGGATGAAATAAAACTCATGTACGCATTTCTTATAGATGACATTCTAGATTCCCCTTCGGCTCTGGATGTTCCCGCCTATATTCCGCCACAACCTCTTCCATTATCTCCCATCCATATTTATCACATAACTTCAAGAAATGTTCTGAACCTAGTCTATAATCAGCCATGTGTTCGTCGTAAGCTTTTTTTGCCTCTTCTTTCAAAGTCATTTCTATCATCAATCCCTCCACTTTCGATGCCTCTTGTACGAACCCTTTGTCAACACGCCGTCTTGTATCAACTCAAAAGAGCTGCTTGGTCTGGTATCAAATTATCATCCACAATGTCGAGATTCCGAATTAACTGTTTGACGTCTCCGTATCTATGTCTTTTTGCCGTTGCTCCCTGAGCTGATGCCACCATCTTCTGTTTTTGCCGCGACTAGTATCTCCATATACTGTCCTGTCGAAGCCGAAATAACTTAGTATTGTTTCCGCAGCCTCAAGAAGCATCTCGCGATATTTCTCCTTGTCGTAAACTTGCTTTCTCCCATCCTCGATAAAATCTACAGGTATAACTCTGCGAAGAGGATTGGAATGAGCCCCGTCTGTATAGACATATTGGATAGTGTCTCCAGGTCTCAATGATACTCCAGCCTCGGTTAACAAAAGCGCTGCTGAAACATGTGGAAAGAGATTTCTATACTTGAATAAATCCTGTCGTAAAATCTTTGATACTATCAAGTCCTTCAGCTCTAGTTCACCAGTCATGACCTTGTCAATTGTCTTGGTAACTAGTAACAGAGCATTTTCGTAACCTTTCGAGAATACCTCAGCCGAATCCTTACAATCAAATAGTGTGTAAAGTAACTCAGTCTGAAAATCTTTTATAAAATTCGGAGCATCATGTCTCCGTATCTCTATTCCTCTGGCAATCAATTGGTTGTTCTGGGTAACACCGAAATAATGTTTCAATGCCTCCAACTTCTCGTCAGCTTCTAGTGGTAGGAGCACAAGAAATTTGTAGTAGTTTTCTAAGGTTATAGCAAGACCCGTTTCTTTTGCTAGTATCTCTTTCACACATTCGAAACGCACCCCCTGCCTTGTAACGCCTTTTAGGGCAGGGAGAGAGGGTTCACTACTTCTGCAATTGCTTTATACTATGCCGCCTTAGACTGTTAACGCACAGCATGAGCCGAACTCACTGTGACCATGTATTCAACTAACTTGATAACTGAAAGGGAGAGAATCAATATTTATAGTGTGCCCGGAATTTACAATCATGCCTGTATGTGAAAAACGGCTCCAAGCAGCCATCACATTGGTATAATATCCCGCATTTCGCACATTGGTGGTTGCAGGCTTGTTCTATTGCCATCCTTTTTAATGGAAGCCTCCAGAGCTGAAATTGCTACGGGTTAGGATCAATATCTTCTCCTCTCATGGTTCAATGACAGATGGTAGAGGTTGAACTTTATACAACTATCTTCTGGTAGATATATTTCTCCTCACAGACCAAACCCCTACTCTAACTTCCTTATCAAACGAGCAGCTTGCAGTGTCTATCAGACTCCAAGCCCAGTTTAGATCAAATATGTCAGTGATGGAAGCCGCCAAAATGATGGAACCCGAAACCGCCGTGGAAGTGATGGAAACCGTGACCAAAGACCTCACCACCGAAGAAGTTAGACAGTGGTGAAGGATAGCTAATACCGCCACAGCCGTCGCAACCATAATCGTAGGCACCACCGCAGCCTAAACCGCTTCCGCATAAGTTGGCTGCCAACACTTTTTGATTCATAACTATTGGACCTGCTACAAGAAATAATGATAGAGCTGCAATTACTGATATGCTAATTGTAATAGTTCTCTTTGCTCCAAATGACTTATGTGACATTTTTCTCTAACTATACAATGGCATTTATAATATTTATATGCCGTCGTATATTCGACGAATGTACTAGATTGTCCATGAATCAGACATGACATACTTCTCGAAGATGGAGTGTTTTGCCTTGCCCATAAATCAGCTCATGATATGACAGAACTTTAGCTGCTCGCAGCACATTGATTGAACTTTCAGAGTTCTGGCAGTATAGTATAGCGAGCGACAAAGCTCACAAAGGTCAGCGTTTCTAAAAGAACACGATTGTCTGGAAAAGAGATTGTATAATGCTGTAAGACGTCCATACCTAGCAAACTTGGGACTTTATGATTATCCGATGTAAGTGGAAGTTTTGAAACATGGATAACCTTCACAGTCTCTGTATGTCTTTGCGCGGTACTTGTAAGGAACTCTAGAGTGCAATCATGTAATAGAGCATATATGAACAATCATATATGAACAGCAAAAAATGATCAATAAATTGATAACAAGGTTGGCGGAGGAAAAAAACGCGGCTTAAGCTTAATAGAATCTGTATGTGCAAGTTCCTCCATCTGAAAAGGAGCTGTATGTCCATGCGCATCGTGTTACAGTCAATTTCAACCCTGGAACGGGTTTCGTGCCTACGACTTTTGAATGAGTGAATATTCCTAGTCTTGCAAATCAAAAGCTCGTCTAAGGTTCCAGCCACGGTGACTAGGAAGATGATTTAATGGAAATGCCTTTTGTCTACTGCAGTGAAATGTAATCCTTCATACTCACCACGATTGCGTATAAATAATCTATAAGCATGAGTTAGTAGTAGAAGAAATGATTCATACCCCAATGAATTTAAAAAATACCCTAACATTTAGCATCTTATATATTGCAGCTCTAATAACATTATTATTTGTCTTAGGCCCTGTCCTGGAAAACCAACAGGCATTTGCAGCCAACACCGGTAACGTCGGTCACCTATACGAAGGTGGAGTTCCAGGCTACCCCTACTTCGGTGGCTACCCAAACTATGGAGGATATCCATACATCACCGGCTATGCCTACCCCTACGATACCGGCGGCGACCACTCCTACGATTATAGCTACGGAGGCTACACCTACTATCACCATCATCATCACCATCATCGTACCCACTAATGGTAAGGTAGAAGGAGGTTGTTTCTGATGATCAATTCACCGAGGGGCGCGAAAGTGAAATGAAATAAGTCTATTTACGACTACTTTTAAAATAACACGTGTTTGGAAAAGAGATTTTATAATATTGTAGATTATTCATACCCAATAAACTTGGAGCACCTTACTTACTGATATAAGTCCTACAATTTCTCTAAGCTTTTGATCCTTTACGAATATGATGATACTCTATAAAGCAGGCCTCACTCTTCCTTTCTGAAACAAAAGATTCACTCAGAATCTTTGCTTTACTGTTTGGATTAGGATCGTATAAGAAAGCTATAGATGACCTATTCTATAGCATAAAAACCGAGGGCTCATTTAAACATGTTAATGGTTTGGATGGTACATGCGACAAAATCAAAATGATGTCCAAATATTTAGTGGTACAATGACCTTGCTCACCTCGTCACAGGTCTCATGTGTCTCTTCTATGTATGATTTCTCCCAATTTAATAGAATTATGAATATCGGGGGAAGACAAGGAATGTTTTTATCAACTATTCTAAAAAATAATCCTAAACTACAGCTACTACTATTATGATCTACCGCATGCAATTCAAAGCGCTACGCTCTATCATCAGAGAAATGCAAATTCAAAGGACAATAATAATGATATTCTTTCCCGTTGCAAAGTAATAGTAGGTCTGCTAGGAAGTGTTATCCTACAGAAATAAAAAGAAAATTCAACCTCATTCATGAACATAAACGGACCGAACATATTAGTAAAAAGTACGGAGTATCCAAGAAGACCTACTATAAGTGGGAAGAATAGATATCACAACGACTGTATAAACTTCGGCTAAAGGAAAATTAGGGCTTTAACAGCATGTGGAGATCATTACCATTCAATCTCTACTGGCACACTTAGGAATCCAGGGAATACCGTCCTGTCAAACAGACATAGGTGGTTAACCTGAATAGTTGAAACTCCGGTGTGATGACACGAGCTTATGTCTTTTACAGCTCCTCAAAGATTTCATAATATGCGTTTGCAATCTTGTCTCTAAACGTCTCTTTATACTTGTACAATACCTTTTTCACAAGATTGTTGTCTACAGCACTATAAAGCTGGTATTCCAGTCCATAATTAATTGATATTATGCCAGCCTCAGAGAGTCTCCTTAGATGCCAAGATACTGTGGAGTGTGCCTTCTTGATATGTTCGACAACCTCTCCAAATGTACATAGATCGTGTTCGAGTATAAAAAATACAATTTGTCTTGCAACTTGGTTTCTGATGTGTTCTAAGATATGGGATTCGTCAGCCGGGATGTCGATGGGATAGTATCCGGTTCTTCTCCCACTCCTTCTAGATGTTGTTACCTTGTGTATACTCTCAAGTATGTTTAGATGATATTCAAGCGTTCCGTTGGATAGACCAGTTAATCTGAGGAGCTCTCTATATCGAATGCCAGGAACTCTATTAATATATTTTAGAATTTCACTTTTTGTGTCAACTTCTTCTAACGTAAAAGTATCAGAGTTGGGGTTCTCTCTCATTTGTGCTATATTCTGCTTAGGAAAAGAAGATGGCATTGACATACACTAACGATTAGTATACAAATTAATTTGATATAAACGTTTGGTATCCTATGAAAGAAGCCCGAATATTACGTAATCATAAAATAATGAAAAATGACAGAATAATAGATACAGTTTTTCATATTACTCAGTCAGAATGGTCGTTGATTAATGAAGGTGTACAATCAGCTGTAGTGTAAGTATGTTGCCGACTGGATTGGTCAAAGTCTCACGACTGATCAATTGTGCGTTCAATTAGCATGCATGTTATAGAGGAGATATCATGTGCATGCTAATTCTCTATACTCGTCTCTACTTCGCGTTGAAGCAAACCTCGACTGGACAGATCTTTAGCACAAATTTTTTCAATCGCTTGTAATGTGCCGTTTTCAAGTGTGAGCATAGTTCATACTCATCTCCAGTATGGAATATTGTTCTGCTAAAGGGCTCATGTATACTACAATGTCAGGCTAGCAAAATAATGAATAATTCTAAAGTAAAAAGAATATACACAAACGTCTCTACGACAGCCCTATCTAATTGAATGAGACATAATGGGAATGAGAGTTCGTTTGATAAGATTATGGTACTTTCTATTAAGTTAACAATTACTATGGTAATGTTATTTCATATACAAACGTATATATCGATTCGCTAAACCTTATACTGGTAGATTTATCATACTTGTCATTGCGTTTAGAGGGAAACCAGTGGAATGCCATAAACTCGACAAATAAACTAAAGATGTGATGATGACTACGACTATAGTTGAAAAAATGCGTGGTGTTACAGAGAAGTTAGAAGAATTAGCTGTGGTCGTGCCAGGTAGTGCATTTTGGATAATATGCTGAAGGTAGAAAATTATAATTACATACTTTTGTTAAAGAGCTCCAACGAAGTGGAGATGC
>JASHSN010000654.1 GCA_030038695.1 Nitrososphaeraceae archaeon | reverse complement strand
TAATCCCAACCCTCGTGTGGCCTCCGAAGAAGCTGCGCGCGCGATGGCGGATCGTGGAGTGCACGTGTCGATAGTGCGTCTTGCACCATCTGTCCATGGCGATGGCGATCACGGTTTTGCGCCGATTCTGATCAATATGGCGCGTGAAAAGAGAGCTTCTGCATATATAGGTGAAGGGCTCAACCGCTGGCCAGCAGTTCATAGGCTTGATGCTGCCCATCTGTTCAGACTTGCTTTGGAAAAGGGTGCCGCAAGGGCTTACTATCATGGTGTCGCTGAAGAAGGCGTGCCGTTCCGAGAAATCGCCGAAGTCATCGGCCATCACCTCAAAGTGCCGGTTGTAAGGGTAGCCCCTGATGAGGCCGCCAATCACTTTACTTGGTTCACGCATTTTGCAGCAATGGACGTTCCGGCTTCAAGCCAAAGAACTCGGGAACTTCTGGGGTGGAAGCCGAAGCAGGATGGACTAATTGCAGACCTAAACCGCGACAGCTATTTCAAGACTTGATAGCCACAACCCAAAGTTTGTGCTTATAAATTAAGTAAGGAAAGAAGGAAAATCCCATTTTCTAACTCCGATTCATGGAGCAGACTAGATGTATTATAGTCGGAGTTGTCGTTCATGCAACTATCCTCGTTGCCGTTATTGTTACCATAATGCAACTCAACCTAACCTAACTGCCCTTGCTTTACTACCCTATCATGTAGCCGCTTCAAGTATGTGGAGTTGTTCTAGCCTTTCATCAAGAAACGTGTTGTCCCCATTCATGCAGAAATATTTAACGTATTGTATAACTTCATCAGGGTTAGGAAAGACATTAGAATGTCGCCACATCCCCCTTTTGAGTTCTACAATTTTTGACACAGTTTCTTCTGTCAAAGACATTTCTTTGTTGCTAGTCGTTGGCGTTCTTGTTACTGTTGTTGCGGCCGTTGTTATTGTTGTACCGTTGTTATTCAAATGCTGCGATATTTGATCTGCTGTCGGGGATGGTGATGGTGTTTGTAGTCGTGATAGTCGTTGCTGCTCCTGGTATGGATAGTTGTTGCCACGGTATTGCCCCTGTTGTTGCATACCTCTGTACCTAAAGTCTCCCATGGAGTCTGCTACGACTCGTGGAGTTGGAGCAGGAATAGGAGTAGGAGCACCGGACCCCATCCTCCTAGATACTGGAGTGCGAGCAGGGTACCTACCCCAATTCCTCCCGACTAGATATTCAAGTAATGGAACTATCTCTCCTCCGTTGCGGTGTATATTGAAATTGTGTCTTGTAGAACTATATCTCCCGGTGAAGTGTTGGCCACAGGTTACACATACATACATTGTCCTGCCCATACACAATATAGTAGCAGACAACGAAGCTTTAAGTCTTCCAGCTGAGCGCTACGCTACGATGTGTAATGACCTTCATTCATTGATTGATTCATTCAGAAACTACCCCGTGACCATGTGTGTCATATGGAGTATAGTATAGGACATTATAGCATATAACGATTGCTCTGATGTACCGAACCCTCTCCCCCTGTCCTGTAGGAGAGCTTGCCATTATAACAACGGTCGTAAAGTAATCTTCCAGGAGCATGTCTCAGTCTGCTACCAAGGTGCGTTTAGAGGACCTAGACATAAAGCCATACCTGATAACGAAGCTTAAGATGGCTGGAATAGAATCAGTCTTTGACTTGGCTATTTCTATTCCTCATCAACTCGTAGATGTGGGAGGTGGAGGCATGCCGACTGGGACTAATGAACATGTTGCACTTGAACTTGTGAGCAAAGCGAAAAAGGCTTTGGTGGATTCAGGACTGCTTTTCAAAGATTTTTCCACAGCTCAGGAAATCTTGGAAAGAAGAAAGAACCTACTCAAATGTTCGACAGGTTCTTCAAAGCTTGACTCCTTTCTCAAGGGAGGCGTACGACCAGACCAAATTTGCAATAACAGAGGCAGGAGTACAGGATGTCCAGGAACACAACAGTACTACATCAGAATGGTAAGGAGAGAGATGGTAATTTAAAATGAGTGCGATGCGTAGCGATAATAGAATAGCGGTATTGTCTCTTAACGCAGCCGCATAGAATAATCCATCATATCAGTTATTAGGATATTATAGTAGTTTGTTACAGTATATGACACATAAACCAATTGCAATATCTGTGATTGTTCCTCTATCTCTAGCTGGGATTCTGACACTAGCTGTACTGGGATGGATGTCATTAACCAACCAAGCATTTGCTCAGCACCCACCACCAACAACCAAACCTCCATTCTCTTCAATGAAAATTACGTTGACTGGCTTTCCCGGTCAGAATGGTGAGTCGGTTACAAATGTAGGCTTGAGATGTCTCGAGTCAAGTCCCGGTCACGTCTGCGTTGGAACTTCGAAATTAGTAATACCCGGAATTGGAGAAGGCTCAACGGAAGTCCGCTTCAATTTCACTCCTTCCTTCTCAATACATGGTGGCGTAATTTTTAGTGGCTTGCCACACCAGAGAATACCATCGTTCCCGGTTACCGTTAATGGGGTAACTAGTAGTGATCCCCGTCTTTTTATAGACGGTATTGGCCTAGGTCAGGCATTGCTCCAACTATCTTAGAGATAGGAGACCTGAGGAATGACTGACCGTTTGTTGCAAGCAGAGATCCGTAAGATGGAGAAGTTAAGCAATTTGTCTTGAAACTGTTTGGGCATCCTGTCTAATTCATCTATGCAAATCATCTTCGGTCTTTTCTGAAGGACGTCTAATATTCGGCTTGTTGTGTTGCTGCCATCAAAGTACACTCCCTTTTTTTTAGATTCCAAAATTCCTAATAGAAAAAGTGTCCTCGCGCTTCCAGTGAGCGTGTTCGTGTGAGCTTTGGCCGCTACTCTAGTTACGTTCACACTATAACGGTCAAGAGCCTGGCAGGTAGAAGGAGGCTAGCAGCCAAAGAGATTGGGGCATCTCCAATGGAGGTTTACGCTTAT
>JASHSN010000653.1 GCA_030038695.1 Nitrososphaeraceae archaeon | reverse complement strand
GTATGTTGAGATTGCGAACCCCCTTCCAGTTTGTAAATTTCTTCTTTCCTTGAACTGCAAAAGCCAATCCTTAGTTGACCATGCTTGGTTTTGGCTGCACTATTACTTATTCTGCTACGACTCTCTATCAATGGAGAAAAATCCAGAATCACTTCCGCAAGTTCAGCTTTTTCAAATAGAAAGTCGTTAATCCATTTCTTAGGATCCGTCTCAAAATACAACTGAAGACTTGGTGCATAAACATCCAAGTCTAATAGTACAACACTGTATCCTTTTTTTGTCAGTAACGCAGCAAGATTGGCAGCAAGTGTTGTTTTGCCTGTGCCGCCTTTGTAAGAGTGAAAAGCAATACACCTCGCCAATGTCTGAAATTCTAACGATAAGTCGATAATGTGATATATAGGGGTTACTTAAGGTCCACAATTACGTGGAATGAATTATTGAGATAAGTATCCCTTGTTGGTCGACACTATTGAGTTCTCACCTCAAAAATCTCTTCACGCCCGGTTCACTCTATCTACCGCATATTTGTTATTCCACTCTTTCAATCTGACGTTTTTTTCTTTTATATGACGGCTGCAGCTTGTCGTAGTCATCCACTGTTAGAGGGGAACGATACTACTTCCGAGGTATCGTTAAATTTACTTTCACAAATGGTAATTAAATTACAGCAAACATTTAGTTCTTGTACTATTTAAGTAAAAAGAATATGCTATCAATCCTATTCACCTATTATTTGCAATATGATGTTACGTTCTCTTTTTCTAGTATCCATTTCCATCAGAACTATTTGTTGCCAAGTGCCTAGCATCAAGTTATTATTTTTGAATGGTATGGTTAAGCTGGGACCAACCAGAGAGGCACGAACATGAGAATGTCCGTTTCCATCATGCCATGTATTATCATGTTCATAATGCAAGTTTTTTGGAGCGATTCTAGACAGCATTTCGGGAAAATCAACCTGAAGCCCGGGTTCATACTCCATAGTGGTTATGGCTGCGGTTGAACCTGCTACAAAAATTGTAACAATTCCATCTTTAAGTTTAGTTTCTACAATTGCTTCTAAAGTTGGTGTAGTAAGATCAATCATGTCATTCTCTCCCTTTGAGTGGATATTGATAGTTTTAGTGATAATAGTCATGGCATACAGTGTAGTTTTCAGCATTTGTGATTTAACAACTTTTGGTCGTAGCCTTCTATTATCATATGGCAAGATAGGTCGTAGTAGCTGGTAGAGGTAGTGTATTTTCTTTGTAATATCCTTTTTATTTGGAACAAGTCTCTATTCTGGTAAACCGAATGAAAATGTCGCTCTTACACTATCATCGAAATTATGCTGAAACTATTTAGTGATTATCAAATTAAAATAATATCCATTAAATTTAAGATATATAACTACCCAATTTTTAATATTATTTTTATTTGTCTTGTCTCGCATTGACTTAAATTACAACTATTCGTGATTTGTTTGCTCGCAATAAAATATCAACAGATTCGTATAATACTTGAAGATTGTTACTGAGTCGTCTCATAGATTATTAGGCTTTCAAGCCTCGTACCTGCTTTTCTAATGACAATATCTAAGCCTTAGCACCTGTTCCCATGACATCTATATCTCTATATTGGTCTCGTTAGCTCTAGTTTACGACGCATGACGGAACGTATTTGCATGGTGACAGTACATATTAAATCCTACATATTCCTTGATTGCGTGAAGGAAATTGCTGAATGACTAAACTTGAAACTAGAAATGTTACCAAAGAGTTCGAAGGAAACAATGTTGCAAATTCTGTCACCGCCCTAGAAAATATAAATCTACACATCGAAGAAGGAGAGTTCGTTTGTTTTGTCGGACCATCGGGGTGCGGAAAAACCACCTTGTTGAATATCTTAGCAGGACTCGATAAACCGACATCCGGCGAAGTTATTTTGAATGGTCAGCCCGTACAAGAAACTGGGCCAGATAGAATGATGGTATTCCAAGAGAATGCATTATTCCCATGGCTAAGGGTGATAGACAACGTAGAATTCGGTTTGAAAATGGCTGGCGTTGAAAAAGAAAAACGACAGGAAATAGCCATGCATTTTCTTGACATGATGCAGTTGAAAAAATTTGCTCAAGCATTCACTTACCAATTATCGGGTGGTATGAAGCAACGGGTTGCAATCGCTCGTGCACTCGTCACGGATCCGGAAGTATTACTAATGGATGAGCCTTTTGCAGCGCTTGATTCACAAACAAGAGATCTCCTAATGGTAGAATTACAACTAATCTGGGCGCGAACAAGGAAAACTATTGTGTTCGTCACACACAATATATCTGAGTCGGTTTGTCTTGGAGATAAAGTTATTGTATTTACCAGTAGGCCTGGGAAAATCAAAAAGGAAGTGGCTATTGACTATAGACGTCCGAGATTAAGCGAAGATAACAACCTGTATAGTTACAGGAGAAAAATTCTCGATGAACTTGCTACAGAAATGATTACATCTCGCAAAGTTGAGGACACAATATGATTTATTGCCTTAGCTATGTAATTTTTCAAGTACTTCTAGACCTGACTGGAAACTATTCGGTGACGTAAGCAGAACTTCACTTGCCAGATCTCCAGCCTTTAGGATAAAATCAACTGCATTATTTTGATATTCTTTCCAATCAAGCCCAATCTTCTCCGCAGAGGTCTGATTGTTTTTTGAGGGCACCATGATGCATGCCACTACTAGGATATTGTGAGATGTTGCTAGATCGACAATTTCTCCCAGCTCGGCTAAAGATGCAATCGATTGAGTTACGAAAGCAATTGGTCTAGCATCTATTTTTTTTTGAATATACGATGGATTATTAATTTTAGTTGGGATCGTTAAGTTAAAATCAATCACAGAATTATAGTTCTCATGGTATAACATCTTCAATACACTACTAGGCTTTAACCCCAAGTGTTTAGCTCCATCTACAGGATCATCTCCCATTAGAACCAACACTCTCTCAACTCCTATTAGAATTGCGTCAGATACGAATTGACATATTGACGTGTAATTCCGATCACGGACTCTAACGCTACAACTGAGCTTTAATGGGTTTCCAGTTCTTTTTATGAAATTGGCTGCTGTAACACTAGATATGCGAGGGATCCCAAGAACTGAGTCTGTCAAGTGAATTCCGTCTACCAGATTAACCAATTCGGATGCGCGTTTTGTAAATTTTTGTATCTCTCGGTTAAGCAGACCCAAGTCGAAGTGCTGATTTTTTACTATTCTTGGCGGATTTAGTTCGAAACTAATCTTCATAGTGGCCTACCTGATCAGATCGTAATCTGTGATTTATTAAAAGTGTGCTGTTCTAACGGCAACTACAACTGCTCTACGAACATTGTTATATATATCCAATGACAGGAGGAATTTCAGATATAGACTTTAATTTCGATAAAAATCATTATAGTGGATGTGGGGGAAATGCTGAATAAGGACGCTCTTAATTTTACTATAGAACCGATCTTATCGAAGCAGTCACCACAATTGACTTGCTTTCGTTCTTTTAGAATCGCTGCTGTCCTTGTAATAATTCACTATACGAATGGGTCACCACATATTCTCTTGACTAAAAGAACCTCAACACTTAAGATGCACAAAGGGGAAATTGCCTTTCCAGGTGGCGCATTTTCGCAACAAGATAAGTCTTTACGTGAAACCGCGATCAGAGAAACAAGGGAAGAGATCGGTCTTGACATCAACCAGAAAGATATTCTGGGAAGTTTGCTATCAGTCAGGACTTTAACTTCCAATTTTAATATCGTTCCTTTTGTTACCGTCCAGGATAAGATTCTTGAAACCCGAATTTTGATCGATGAAGTACAGAGGATCGTTAATGCTCCGCTCTTTGATCTACTGGATACGCTAGAAATTGATCTAGAGCACTCAACTATGTCTAAGGAGCGTCTTTATAGATTGACCTACGAAAACGAGATAATTTGGGGTGCTACTGCCAGAATCTTAAAGCAACTTTATGATTGCTTGACTTTGAAACATGATTTCTAAGGGTCTGATAAGGATGTATTATCAACGAGGATTAGCATCATCCTAAATTAAGGAAATCCAGTACGAAAGGGTAGCGGTTCGCGAAGATAAAGACCCACGAAATATCGATTTACGTCAGGAGTGAGATAATTAAGTTAGTAATTCTCAGTTAGATCGCAAAGATTACTTATAAGTTGTACTTTACTCGACTATGTCAAACTCATTGTTAACAAATCGAATCGAGACTATTACCAGTAAAAACTGAGTACCTGTCTATTTCCATAATTTTTACTGATGAACTGATGACGAATCCTCGAAATAGATAATTAACGCAATTGTCTGTGCTCAGTCAAATAGACAGGTTTTACCAAATCTGCTATGTCAACCCAACATTTTGCAATTTTATCCATAGAATGAATGGAATTCAGAACCGCAATTGCTGATACGGAATTGGTCAATTCTATCTTCGCAAATAATTCCTTTATTGAGTTCATAATAAGTCTAAACTCGTAATACATTTTTTTCATTCCTAAGGATTCAGATCTGTTCTTTTTGGTGAAGGCAGACACAGATTTTTCCTGCATCTTTTCTATATATGTGCCTGCTTCGCTAATCTCATCTACTATTCTAGTGCGAGAAATGGATGGAAAAGTTGATGCAAATTCACCAATATAGTCGCCAGCACTTTCGAGATGGTTGGCTGCTATTCTATAATCCAAGATGTCGATATTGCTCAAATTAAGTTTGCGCGCCAATTTCTGATCTACCATTGCGCTGCGTATCAACCTGACGAGAAGAAAGTATTGCCTGTCAACTTCATCATCTCGACTAGAGATCAGCTTCTTTAACCCGATTCCTTTCAGCCTTAGGCCGTCCAAAGCATCTCGGTACATTCCTGCAACAATCGAGTTCATTCGCCGGAGGATTTTTTCTGCATCTAGTGTATTCGCATCAAGTAAGAACTGTGCAGCAATGTTTGAATTATCCTCGTCCACAATCTCTAAACCGACGAGTTTTCGCATCGTTAGTTTTATGTGCTCTCGATGTTCGAAAAGGATCTTGTTCTTACCCTTAATACATATATCC
>JASHSN010000652.1 GCA_030038695.1 Nitrososphaeraceae archaeon | reverse complement strand
CTTTGAATCGTCGACTGTATGCGAAATTGAAAGAATTAGAAGAAAAGCCATTCGCTCATGAGCCATATAGCGAATTAACTAATGCTTTAAAGATAGTACTATTTGATACAGAGACTTTCGACGACCTAGAATCAGTCAATGTAGTTCTACTTGGTAATCATACTAAAGGTATACGATACGGTCAGGAGGTTATAGTTACTGGCTCACTGCATGCGGTAACGCTCAGGAATAAAACACTACCATATCTTTTCGTGGGACTAAATCCCATCAAAGGTGTAAAAAATCCTATCGAACATATCAATAAAAAAGAATCAGTTGTGCTAAATGAGGAGGATAAACAAAAGATTCGAAGATTTATTGCACAGAACAAAGGTAAAGAATTAGAAACATTTGGTAAGTTAATGGTCCCCTCTATCATAGGAGGTGAACATGTCAAACAAGGATTACTCATGGCATACATCAATTCAGGAAAAGACCCGATACTAAAAAGGCGTAGACTAAATTCGTTATTGATAGGAGATCCTGGGCTAGCCAAGTCTAAGTTCTTAAGATTTATGGTTAGGTTAGGAGGTGGAAATAGTACTTTTGCTTCTGCAGCAGATGCTACTGTTAAAAGTCTAATAGCGGTCTATGATCCTGAGTCGGGGGTTATATTCACTGGTCCTGTCCCTAGGGCGCATGGTGGTATATGTGCAATAGATGAGGTCGGTCATGTGTCTCCAGAAGACCAAGGATATCTTTTATCAGCGATGGAAGAAGGGGAGATAACTTGGGGTAGATGGGGTAGAAATGCCAAACTACAAGCTTCAGATACATTTGTTATTGCAGCGAATCCTGTCGGCAACTCAGGGAAATTGAAGGATGCAGTAAAAATACATAACCATGAATATTCACTCATAGGCCAAGTCAGAGACCGTATCGACCTTTTTTTCATATTCAGAAAGAGTGATAACTTCAATGACGAAATGCATTACGCACACAATAATTTACAACTCGAGAAAATCTATGATAAGATATCTAAGGAAGAAGAAGAGAATATAGAATTCCTACAAAAACTATACATAATGTGCCAAGAATGTCATCCTACATTATCCACAGACGCAGAACATATGTTAATGGTATATTATGCCAGAGCCGTAATTCCAAAAAACAGTCCATTTTCAAGGCGTTTGTTAGAGTCATTGAAGAATGCATCTTATGCACTTGCGAAAATTAAGCTAAAAGATATTGTAGATGCAGATACTGCTATAGAGGTAATCGAATTCTTTAAAGTGCATATATCACAACACTTGGATGCAATAGTCGATATTCCTAATGATCCTAAGGTAGACGCAGCAGAAAAAGTCCTCAAAAAAGCAGAGACATCACTTCCAGGCAAATATGATTGGATACTATTGCTATACGAAGTGTGTAAAGAAGATTCGTATATTTCAGGATTTGTCGGATTTGATAAAGATGGTCAACGAGATTGGTCTAGTAAGAGTAATCGCAGAATTAGAAGTATTAGAGAACAACTAACGATATTGCTACCAGCATACAAAGATAGGATTCTAGTATTTTCTACATCGCCCTTACGTATTGCATGGAAGACGACTTATACAGACGAAGACAAGGATACAGCAATTAATATTGATAGTATCATGTGTAGGGATGGTAGTATACGTGATGACGTAAAGAAGGAAGATCTTTCGACAGACGCTCTAGTGTCTATCCAAAACCTAGAACATTCTACTATAAGAGAATCACAATCACAGGAATCAAAAGAGCAAATCACGGAAACTGAGGAACAGCGTCATTCCTGTCATTCTTGTCATTTACATTTAAACGATCGTTTAAATGAGACTTTTCACGAGGAAAAAACGCCTAAAATGGGTGAAGAAGCAGGTTCTGAGAATGACAGAGGAATGACAGCCTGTCACTCGGATGTCACTCCTAAGAAAACAGGAATCGCTAATAATATGAGGAATAAGGAAGTTAGTTCTAAGAATGGCAAACGGGTGACACATAATTCGGCGACTATCACCGTTATTGAGCACGAAAACCCCAAGAATGACACGAATGACAGCATCGAGGCTCAGACACAGGAAGAAGAATCTTTAGATGAATCTATATCTATCGACACTATAGTCAAGACTTATCAACAAAACCCTGAATCGTGGAAACCTGTAGTCTCGGTTGAAAAATTCTTCAAAGATAATATGCCTCTACCAGGCCATTCATTAGAAGAGAGTCCATGCTATCCCATAATTGACACAAGATTTGATGAAACGTCGACGGTCATATACTACTGTAAGTTACACCCCGAACTAGGAAGCATGTTTTTGAATGGTGCCGAACTTCATTGCCTCAAAGAACCAGACATCCATAAAGCAGAGATTCTAAAATATCCAGAACTGACGAATAGTGAACAGCAGAAGGAGGATGATGGTCAATGACTATACAATCACCGATCGTCCTAAGAGAGATAGATACAAGCACTATAGAATATGGTCTTGACTCTATACTATCCCAACTTGAATATCCTTTGGATGGTAGCAAGTTCCCTTGGCGAATTATGACTTGGTTAACAAAGAAACAGGGACGAAATCAGGTACAAGTTAGCAGTAGAGAAGAAGCAATATCAAAGTTCAAACAAAGTGGATTGGTAGACTGTAGGCTTTCGATATTTCCGTATCCAGTACCAGAAGTTAATGGCATCAATGCACAAGTCCCTACCGGCTTTCTGTCGGACTTGGATAGGAAGTGTTTCAAAACGGACGAATTATTGGAACAAGCCTTAGTCAAGACGTTGCAGAATCATGATACCAAACTACACGGAGCCAAACCTATCGTATTATGGTCAGGGGGGTTACCAGGTATTTCAACCTCTAGACGCAGACATCGTTTTAGAAGAGCAGGATATCTTCAAAGAGTTCATCCGTTTTGAACCCTCACGAACTTTAATGCGGTATGCAGAAATGTCGATGACCAATGGTATGGGTGACCCGGTTCACAACAATACTGTAGCCTTTAGTAACTGCCTAATCAGGATACCCAACTCTTATAACTCTAAATACATGCTAAAAGATGCCAACGGTGACCCCATCCTATCCCCATCATCTATACCTCCTCAGGCAAAGGTTAGAATGAAACAATTAGGGAATATCTCAGACTACAAACCCAACGTCAGATATCTGTTAGAAGGCTTATGGGAACATCTTATACAGTTAAGAAATAACGAGATAACTGAAAGATTCCGTGCAGAACAAAGCAGGGCATTATTCGAGGCAAGGCATCCATATGATATGAGTCCACCTGACTCTAACTTACACTCTAACTCAAACCCACAGATACAGACGTATAATAATAGAATAGTTTGGGTAGAGCGATTGTTAGAGAAACCGCTAGGTGATTTCAGGAAATACTGCGTCACATTCGTATTCACACCATACTTTGTGAACATAAAACATGTATCGGATTTAGATGCGTTTGATAGAATCAGAACTTGGCTAGAGAAATGTAGGTCTGTATGCAGGTTGGATTTTAATGTCAAACAGAGGGTACAATATGACCTCAAGAGTGTAAGGAGACTGCAACGTGCTAGACGTTTTGTAAAACCGTCATTATCAAAACTAAGGGTCGAAAATCCAGAGTTATACGCATTATTGCAAAAGGAGAAGATTGTTTGTTGAGTCCGAATTCAACATCATCGTCAATCCCTGCATTTTTCCACAACTTGGCACACGACCCA
>JASHSN010000651.1 GCA_030038695.1 Nitrososphaeraceae archaeon | reverse complement strand
TGGATTCTGGATAGCTATATCTGTAATGTACAACTTCTTTGCCATATCAGAGTTTATGTTAACATGGGATAGACACATTTGTCCTGGCTGCGATAATGACGTTATAGTCATCGGTTGTATGGTTGTAAACGTGCCATTAATTTGTCCCTCAAGTAAATTAACTACAAGTTTTGAACTTGTATCACATGGAACATGGAGCGCTACGTGTCCATCGTGTATCATGTATGGAGCTGAGTCGTAAACATGTATGAATCCTTTTGCTGGAATAGTGTTACCTTCGAGAAGCAAGGTAACAGAATCTCTCGTAATAGTTTGTCCTGACAGAGGTGCAATCGCAGACATATTCATTCCTGACATATTCATCCCGGACATGGATGCGCCCATAGCAGGTTGTACGACCACAACGGTGCTGTGAGCTGCTATCATCGATGCCACAATTGCTGCTACGGCGATGAGGCTGAATTTGATGCTGTTATGCATACAAATTACTATCAAATGAAACATTTATCTTTTATGGTATATTCAACGAGTGCCCTATTATAGTAGAAGCACACGCAGTTAACAAGCTACATAGCATAGACCTTCAAAATAAATATAGTAGAGTTGTTACTGGCCACTGAGAAATCGTCTGCATACGAGATTTATCCTTGTCGTTTATAACTTTTGTAGTATACTCGTGATTGGCTAGCAGTGGAGTTCAAATGCTAGCCAATCAGATATGTTAAAACACACTTCTTTTGTTGTTAGTTTTATTTATGAACTACGTCAGTATATAAGTTCTATAGTATATTCGTCCAGTGCTCTAAGCTCTGAGCATTTGTCATTTGAAACCTAAAAATCTCTATCCAATACCGCTGACGGTTACTTCGTGTTTGCCTGCAGGAATGATCAAATCGACATATGTATCTCCCTTCATCATGGTTACTGCGTTTTTGTATAATGTCCCGTCCATCGTAACGAATATCGTTGGACTACTAAAAGTTTGAGGGATCTTCAATGTTAATGGGCCAGGAACAGGGTATTGATTGTCTATGTCTATCAAAATACTTCCTGTAGAAGGATCGGCATTAATGTTACTAATAGTGGCAAGACCTGTCATATTAGATGTGATAAATCTATTTTCTCCGATCTTTATCTTCATATTCGTGGTGCTAAAATCAACACCGAAACAGCTGTAGAAAGAGACCTTTGATCTGACAGCAGGATCAGGAGAGACAATAAACATAATTTTCTCGCCAGATCTTAAGACTGGGATTAAGTGGCTTTTTACCGAGTCTACCTGTGATCCATTTTGAGTATGAGCTGATGCATAGATCGTTAAATCATATACATCAAATGAAGCAATGTTCTTGACAGATCCTATTAAAGAGCCATTCTGTATTGGTGCGTTAGTATAGTTTAGTCTTATAACATCATAATGAGGTATGTTTACGTTCCTTGCCTGATACGCAAATGGTTTACCTACTGGTTTCAATTCAGGAGAGACCTTTACTTTGAATGGCACCTCACTATAAGGATAGATAACTTTGCTATAAGGTTCTGTTACTAAGGCGGGAGCCGCGTTCCCGTCTCCAGTTGTGGCGTTTATACCAATGGCAGTCTGAACAGGTACATCACCGTTGTTTTCTACTGTTCCTACAATATTTTTAATACCCATTGCATCTATAAATGACCCTATATCGGTAATCTCGACATTCGGTTCCTCCTGATGAGCATAAACAATCCTGCCAGGAGTGTAGCATAACATGGTAACAACTAGAACAAAAATGTAAAAGTAATTGTAGTATTTACATAGATGAGTGACATTTCCAAATACCCGCATAGATGACACTTAGTTTGTATTATTTTTGTTAATCGTTCTATTGAATGTTTGCAGAAACCTTCAATAGAATGCTGTGTTCCCTTTTCTAGTTGTTTGCATTGACAAACATATAGCTTAGCTTATAATCCCCTAGCCGTCGTCGGGAGCTCGAGGAGGACAAAGATAATCTCTTGTTGCAAAGATAATACATCAGGATTTTTCGGAACAACACATCCGTAAACCAAATACTACTACCAGGCCTAACACAATTGTAGTTGAATCTTATAACTACACTTCTTTGCACTTGGTCATACAATAACCTGAAATACTAAAAAAGATGGGAGTTGCTGGCACAGCAATTCACTAACTTATTCAGCTATCTCCTGCAACATCATGGTATGTTTACTCTGGGTATTGGACAAGATGATACGTTGTATGAATTAAAGTACAATAGAAAGTAGACAAAAACCAAATGTATCCCGGTCCCCATTTTTTTGCATTCGCAGCACTATATTTCGATACGTTCTCATTATGCGAACTAGAATACCGAAGAATTTTTCCTCTATATTGATTGGCTGGCCAGTAACCAAAGTCACTGGCCACTGAGAAATCGTCTACGTACGAGAGTTGATTTATCCTTGTCGTTTATAACTTTTGTAGTATACTCGTCGAATGTACTATTAATCAAAATACAATTTCTTTACATGTTGTTGGCCGTTGTCACTATTATTGATAGATTTGTATTATCTTTTGCATTATCAATATCACTTAGAATTGCTTTCCTTATACCAGGGACTTATTGCTTTATTACATTAAGTACCAACACAACCAGTACTAAGGTAAGTGCTAGGAACATGTGTCAGATTCAATGTAAATATTTCATAATATCTGTGTTGTGCTGC
Organism: Nitrososphaeraceae archaeon; assembly: GCA_030038695.1. Lineage (GTDB taxonomy): Archaea > Thermoproteota > Nitrososphaeria > Nitrososphaerales > Nitrososphaeraceae > Nitrosopolaris. The sequence continues at coordinate 13 of JASHSN010000651.1, read as the reverse complement.
AATTGGAATAAGA
>JASHSN010000650.1 GCA_030038695.1 Nitrososphaeraceae archaeon | reverse complement strand
CTGTAAGCGACGGTTTGCGGACGTATGTAGATATCGCAGTCTTTGCCATAGCCTTCGCCGACAATAGTATCTGTAGAGAGACCGGAATTCCACCTAGCACGCACAAACACTACCGGACGCAGACATAGGCGTAGTCGGCTATACTACCGATAATATAGAGGTAATTTCCATCAAAGCGGAAAAATATCCAGCTGCTGGGCGCAATGTGAAGACAACGTATGCCCTGCGGGAACTATAACGAAATGCGAAAGTGCAGGGCACCAGTCAGATAATTGTCAGATGACGGCCAGATTACGGTCAGATGCTGTGTATATATACCACCGTCGCCCTTTTCCTGAGTGAATGCCACGTTTTACCACAGAATTTTCAAGAAAAAGCTGCCTACTGGTGTGTGCTGTTAATCCGTCGCACCCATGTAGTATTCCATCTTTTTGTGTTCGTATTGTATACCAAAAGTACATTGCATGTCCTGCCATTTATTTTCCCTCGGAACGCATCTTACTAAAGGCGCTTGATTCGTTCTGCAAGTTACAGGAGCAGCTGCATAGGATTGTTATCAGGTTAGCAACGCTTATAGTATGTGCATGTGAAAGTTGCTGACAATTTCTTTCATGAAGGCAGATGGTTTGATTAAATTGAGTCAACAAATATTGTATTGATGTCAGAGTCTACGCTAGGAACATGGCTTCTAGGACTTGATTAACTATGTTAACTCACTTGGTTAAGCATGTTTTAATTTAATCAGGTTCCTTTATACTTGATGATAATGTCTATTACTAGAACTGGAAGTGTATATAGTATATTTGAAGGCCATGAGCAAGATCATATCGAAAACACAGATATCACTAGGGTTGATACAAAAACTATAATTCTAAGGCATATCAGCAAGAATCCAGGTATAAGATACAGAGAGCTTTTGAGGGCCACAGGTTTAGCCAATGGAACACTTGAATATCATCTAAAGATGCTAGAAAAATCAAATACAATAACGGTTGAAAGACCTGACGGGAGAAGGGCAAGATATTTTCCTATCTGTATACCGGCTGACGAAACTCAAATCCTGGGATATATTAGGAATGACGTTGCAAGACAAATCGTATTTTTTATATTTGAACATGATCTTTGCACATTTAAGGAAATCCTTGAACATACCAAGAAGGCTCCATCTACCGCCTCTTGGCATCTTAAAAGGCTATCTGAAGCTGGGATGATAATAGCAACCTACGGACGAGAGTACCAGCTCTATAAAGTAGTAAACCGGAAGCTTGTGAAGGAAGTATTGTGTAAGTATGAAGAGACGTTTAGAGATAAGGTTGCAAATGGATACTATGAAATGTTTGGAGAATTATAAGAACCTATCATACAAATACGTCTTATCTAAAAATTTCTTGCACATGCTTTGTTTGGATACCTGCTATGATTCTTCCTTTTCTTGATAATGCCTCTTATTTTGTCAGAATACTGAACTGAACTCGAATCTTGAATTAGTTCAACAAGTCGGTGTGCAGATAACGTAAATTACCGTGTGGGAATATAGGGTCTGCATCTGCCTTGATTGTTATTATTTGTGGGCTGCCAGGAGTTGGGAAAACGACGCTTTCAAGAGAGCTCGCACCTAGAATTAGTGCCATTATTCTATCTACAGACAAAATAAGAAAGGAGTTAATACCAAGGCCAACATATAGATGGCGAGAAAGAAGGCTGGTTTATGATGTAATGGTGCTTTTAGCAAAATATCTACATAACGCAGGGGTAAACTGTATACTTGATGCGACTTTTAACACAGAAAATTCTCGAAAAGAATTGAAACGTAAGTTAGCTTTGGCGCCTGACCAATTCTCACTAATAGAATGCACTTGCTTTGAAGACCAAATTATTTCACGATTAAAAAATAGAAAAAATGATTATTCCGACGCTGGTATATTTATTTATAGAAAAATGAAAAAAATTTATGAACCAGTGAGTGAAGAACATATTATCGTAGATACCAGCAGTACCTCCCAAATAGATATTCAGAAGATTGCAAACCAAGTCTTGAAAATTACACCATAATCTGAACTGCATATTTGCGCAACTTTGCTTCTAGAATTAGGGTGCTATCAATCCGGGAGTTATTTGCCTATAGATCATACTGTGGAAGAGACGAGATGGAAGATGGTATTGAAACGGCATGAATGGAAGGGTACCACTACTTTCCGGAATCTTTTGAATATCGGATAGCAATGGATCCACACTCCCAACCTGGTTTGTTAAGCTTGGGATTACTATTCGACGTGATGGTTGTAAATTAATTGATCGTAAAATCTAACCGATTTGATGTTCACGAATTCCAACATTCCGTACCTAGATAATTCTCTACCAAATCCACTGTTCTTAATTCCACCAAACGGAACCCTAGGATCAGAAACTACCACGTTGTTTACAGTTACTATGCCTGATTCAACCAATCTTGACAACCGTTCGGCTTTGATAAGGTCCTGTGTCCATATGCTTGCTCCAAGTCCAAATTCAGAATGATTCGCCAGATCGACGGCATGGATTTCATCTTTAACAACTGTTATTGGAGCCACAGGGCCAAAGGTTTCCTCTCGAGCTATCCGCATCTTTGGGGATATTTTCGTCAGTATCGTAGGACTATAATAGTAGCCCTTATTCCCTTTTCTTTCTCCGCCTGTAAGAGCTTCAGCACCAGCATCTATTGCGTCGGTAACAATCCCTTCAATATTCTCAAGGCTATCGGAGTTGACCATTGGTCCTACGTCAGTGTCCTCAGAAAGAGGATCGCCGACTTTCAGCTTCTCAGTTTTTTGTGTAAACCTTTCGATGAACTCGTCTGCAATTTTTTCTACTACAAAGAACCTCTTAGTAGCAATACAACTCTGTCCGCAATTGATAAAACGGCCTTTCACGGCTCCGGTCGATGCTTTCTCCAAATCTGCGTCTGCACAAACGATGAAAGGATCACTTCCGCCTAATTCGAGTACGCACTTTTTGAGCTGGGCCACTGCTCGCTGGCCCACTTTCTTACCCACCTCAACACTGCCGGTAAATGTCACAGCATTGACATCTGAATCTATGAGCATTTCTGCAACCTTAGAATCACCAACAGCAGTTTGAAATACTCCATCAGGCAGGCCAGCCTTCTGAAAGGATTTTTCTATCTCAATTCCGCACTGTAATGTGGCGCTTGCAGGTTTCAATACAATTGCGTTTCCAGCCATTAATGATGGACTGGCAAATCTTAGTGCTTGCCAGTATGGAAAATTCCACGGCATTATGCTAGCTACTACACCAAGTGGTTGAAATGCTATGAAACTCTTCCTGGCGTCGGTATTGGTTGTTTCATCTGCAATAAAGTTACCTCCGTAGTCAGCGTAATATTCCATGACCCACGCACATTTATCGACCTCTGATCTAGCTTCCTTAATTGCTTTTCCCATTTCCATCGTTATAACTTTAGCGAGTCTTTCCTTGTCTTTTCTAAATAGATGTGCAACATTGTATAGGAAAGCAGCCCTTTTCTGCATATTGTTTCGCCATTCTTTGAAAGCTTCTCTTGCTTTTTGTACAACCTTGCTTATTTCATCAGAGGCCATAACATCGTACTCCGCGAGCGTTTGTTCTGTAGCAGGATTGATTGTTGTTACTTTCACGACATCGTCATTTTAATGACACCATATTAGAATATTACGACTGATAAATACAGGTAACTCGCATAGTCGTTATCCTTGCTCGTCCATTTTGGTTAGAGCCTTCTTTCTTTTTGCACTGGTTTCAGTCTCTCGTGTGCCGGCAGAAATGATTTCTATTAGTCTGGCTTTCTTATTGGAGTCTCCTTTAGGCCTAAGTAGCCGGCCCAACCTCTGTATGTATTCTCGGCTGCTTCCAGTTCCACTGAGGATTATGCCTAGTTCTGCATCGGGAACATCAACTCCTTCATCCAAGACTTTTGACGTCACCAAGGCATTGTACCTTCCTTCTTTAAACCCGTCTAAGGCATCGCGCCTCTCTCCCTTGCCAGATTTGTGAGTTATAAAGGGTACCAGAAATCTATCAGATATCTCAAACACCAATTTGTTATGCTGCGTGAAGATTATTGTTTTTACACGCTTATTTTCCGAAAGGATTTTCTTTAACTCTTCTATCTTAGATCTGCTATTTAGTGCAATGTCCATAGCTCTATTTCTTGCGAGAATTGCTTGCCTCGCAGTACTGTTTTTTCCTGACATCATTATCAATCGTCGGAAGGCTCCTGCGTAGCCCATTTTCATTCCTAAATTCTTCAGAGCTACTTGATACAAGTCAAAGTTCTTTCTGTATTCTTCCACCTCTTCAGGTAACATCTCTATCTCCCTCCTTTCTATTTCGTAACTAGCAAGGTGTTTGTTTCTCGCAAGATCATTAACTTGCGCCTGAAATATTATGCCACCACCGACTAATCTTGGAAAGTCTTTATGTAAATTATCCTCTCTTTCAAATGTAGCCGTTAGTCCCAATCTATAAGGAGCGACAAAACGTTCCGCTATTGACCTATAGCCTGGCGCCGCCAAGTGGTGTACTTCATCAAAAATAATCAAGGAAAATTTGTTACCAAGACCTGCTGCTCGTATGTATGCCGAATCATACGTAGATACCGTTATTGATTGTATATCATCTGCGCCTCCGCCCAAATTTCCGATTCTTATCGTTGGAAACATTTTTGAAAGAACAGATGTCCATTGGTCCATAAGATCGATTGTTGGTACTAGTACTATAGAGGCAGAGTTTACAATCTCTATCGCCTTCACACCAATAATAGTCTTCCCTGAACCTGTCGGTAATACTACACATCCTCTCTTGCCAGCAGTATTCCAGTTATCGAGAGCCTTCTTTTGATAATCTCTCAAAGATATATGTCGAGAATTGATCTCTTCTATAGAAATATTGGGAGACGGAATAAGATCCAAAACATATGTATCATCGTATTCTACTTCGCTTCGTTTCAGGTAATCTATAATATTTTGATAATCCAAACCCATTGCCCGTAACGAATGAGATCTAGGGTCAAGCGTGGCAAACGGAATATGAAAATTACCTGTTATCAAAATGGAACCATTATCATAGCTTAGCCGCACCTTGAGCATGACAGTATATAGAATTGCAGCTATGTAAACATCGTACTGAG
>JASHSN010000649.1 GCA_030038695.1 Nitrososphaeraceae archaeon | reverse complement strand
CTAGAACTCAACAAATATCAACTGATTTTCGGATGGCCTCTAAGTAGATATAACAACTCGAAAATTGTTTTACGGTTGCGTCGACAATATCGTTTACGATGTAATACCAAATTATATTGACCTGTTAGACTCCAGAGGGTCTCAGAGATGAGCTGCTTCTAGTTGCGCGATCAATATATATACAATCAGCATATAGTTGGTACGGCGACCGCTACTACCACTACCAATACCACTACTATTACTACTACCTATGCAAAACATCTAATGAGCAGCTCCGCAGAAAGAAAAAAGAGGATTTGATGATCTATTTGAGTAAGTATTTTATTTCTTGAGGTTCAGTATGTCAGCGTTGCCACCATTGGCGCTACCACCGTGACCGCCATTGGCGTTACCACCATTTGCATCTTGGTCAACATCCGACTTTTTGCCTGCCTCTTTGACAAAGTTGGTTCCGCCCGCTCCGCCTTCTCCGCCAGCTCCGCCAGCTCCGCCGGATCCGCCATTTCCTCCTACCGCAACCTTTGTTGTTGTTTGTTCACTCTTTGACATTGTATCGCCACCGGCAAATGCCTGGTGTAGTCCAACTGTCAATACAGCCAACGTCAAAATTCCTGCTACGGCCGCGGCCATAGTTACTGATGTGTTCTTATTCATTTTTCGTCGATAACTCTTTAGAATAACATAGAATATTAAAGGTGGGAAGAATTATTCTTACTAGTGGCTGTACAGATTGTTTACGCAATATGAATATGTAATTAGATATCAGTAGAAGAATATACATACAAAATTGATCTAATCTATCCCCAAGAACAAATCTTAAAATATTTTTGCTGTCCGGATTCATATTGACTGGTAGTACTAGGAAGTTGAAGGTCAGTTATATTTAAGGTTAACAAGGTAAATGAGCTCGAAAATGGTATATCCTGGCAAAAATGATTTCCTTTACCTAAAGCTATCTGTATATGTATGTGGGTATCTTTCCTTTTTTGACTATTCTTTAGAAAAGCTTCGTGCTGTCAAGATGTCTTTATTTTGTTTCACATGTGGCTCGACTCTTTCGTACGACGTGTCATAAAGTAGCATTTATCTGACTAAGTACTACACATGGGAATATGTAAAGTACTATTAAACCTAGAAGCCATTTAGAGCATAACCTCATATGAACAACATTTCAAATCCAAGTTAGACGACAAAATTTCTGTTTGCAGCCATGGATCTACACAAGCACACTATGATGAACGAAAGATATCGGAAAATCCTAGAATACCGCCGGGTTTACATTTAGGGACAATTTCTAGTTATCTAACCAAACATTTCGTTTCTATCTTTTATGCTCTAACAGCTCTACTCCTGTGGGAGAATTCACGAGAATATTATCTTAGTCAAGATGCACTTCTTGCCCTTTAGGATAGTCATGTTATTATAGTAGTTCCGCTTAATATTATACTATTATAGCGCACTTCTAAATAGATTCACAATGTGTCCGAATTTTTGCTGCGCTAGAGAGCAACAGTCACATAAGAGGATAAGGAAGGATCTGAGTATGTCAAAGTGATGGAATGGATATACAATCGCATATTATGACCATGCTCATCTACTTACAAACAAAAGGGATTTGAGGCCTTGAAGAAGGGTCAACATTATTGTGGCTTGCCAGTACTAGTTCTTCTGTAACCATTATTAAATTGATTGTTATTATGTAAACTGTGCTATCAGATAGAAATGCAAATTTTCGGAAGTTGTTTGGTGTTGTACTAAATATTACTATTTCAGTCATGATAATCGTAGGCGTCTCTTTTCAAGGTATATCCATGGGTAAATTATCTCCACTTATGGCGTCGAGTGGTTTGGTGAGTGTTGAAAACAGCAGCCGCAGCATAACAAATCTACATGGAGTTCAATCCTCTTCTTCTAATCTATATTTTGCACCACCTCCACCCAGCTCAACTTTGGTTAATAATGACATCAACAAGGTGATAATGATAGGATTTGATGATTCTTATAGGAGCCAAATCCTATATGCAAAGCCTATACTAGATAAATATGGATTTAAGGCATCTTTCTTCGAAGTTTGTACTTGGATAGGAAAAACAAAAGAAAGACAAACTTGGCAGGATATATCTGCCTTAGAACGTGACGGAATGGATATAGAATCGCATACTATGACCCACGCTCACCTACCTACGCTGTTGTTATCACCCTCGCAACTGGACTATGAAATAGGAGGATCAAAGCAATGTCTTGCTAACCACGGTATTAATGCAACAATTTTTGGATATCCGTTGAACTTGGGATCTAACAATCCAAAAATAGTTAACGTAGTCGCCAAATATTATAATCTAGCAAGATCTGGTAGCGCACCATTAATGTTTTTGAACTGTACAGGATACCCTAAAGACATACAGACTGATTGTAGGACCTATTTAGAAAGTGGTAAACTGACGCAAGTAAATAGGTATGACCTAAAAAGTGATAGTTTTAGACATATAGATAGTTATCATAATTATAGCCCTTCTGAAGAATTTCAGAAATTCGTTCAGCGTGTTATTAGTCAGGTTCGTTACAATACAAACAGTAAGATAAATGCAATTCCTATAATTACATATCACAATCTTACAAACAGCATGCAGGATTACAATAACATGGCTTCCACGATAACCATTAATTTGTTCGCTCAACAAATGAGATACCTACATGATAATGGATTCAGAGTATTACTGTTGAATCAACTAAATTATGATCCAAACAATAAAGTTTTCGTTCTACGGAATGTATAATTGCCCACTTAGGCCTGCTAACATCATTTCATACAAATATCTGATAATTTTTACGTCACACCTTTAGGCTAATTTAATTTACTAGAGTTAGATGTATTCTCTGTATGTCTTGGTTGCTTCAACTAAAGCTAGAATTACTTCTACTACGACTTTCGACTTGTCCGATCAACTATTTCAGAAAAAAGGAAGGATCCTTTTTTGGATGTCTTTAGAATACCGAGGCTTGCAGATTTCAGTTACGAGTGGGGTTTGTCAATGCAAGAGTAAGCCGCACATGTTGCCGACCCGCCGTTGGCGTTACCACCGTGACCGCCGTTGGCGTCTCCGCCATTTGCGCTTCCATTACCGCCAGATACTGTGCCACCATTTCCTCCTGTTCCACCTGCTCCGCCTGCTCCTCCGTGTCCGCCATCTCCGCCTACTGCACTTCCTGCCATTACGGGGGCTGGTACAGCAACTGCAAGAAGAGATAACGTGAGGACCGTAGCTATCGTCGCTGTCAAAAGCACATATGTTTTCTTATTCATAATCCTTAGTATGATCTTCAAATAACTTAATTTATTAAAGATGGGAAGAATTATTCTTACTAGCTGCTGCACAGTTGATTTAGATAGGATGAAGATGTACTTAGATATCAGTAGATTAATATACAGACATAGTTGGCCTGACCCATATAATTTGTGGTGCATCTCGAATAATTTTGATATACTTGGCACCATACGATATTTACGTGATATTGTTAGTGGTGATTGAGACTACCAATGATTTGCTAATGTGTTGTTCGATACATACACTACAATTGGACTTTGATATGATCAAGCAAAGAAAATATATTGACATCTAGAATGTTGACAAAATCGATGGAATTGGTAAGGATGTCGGTCAATGTATTGCATAATGTTAGCATGCTCCGCTGCATCAGGTACAGTCACTGATTCCTGATACTAATAAGTCGTTTGTTTATAACAAGTGTGTGTTGCTCGGATCAGTTACGTAGATAATTCTCTACATAATTATATTCAATAGTCATTCAGCGGTTAAAAAGTGGTCTTATGACCATAATTTTTCTGAACAATATATCAGAGTTTGAATATAGGACAATTTCTCCTATACTGTAAACATCCCAGATATAATATAAAATATTCTGTCTGATATATGCACAAAAGGTAAGGGTGAGTTTTTCTTTCTTCTTCGTATAGATTAAGTAAGGCTTGTATGGTCAAGCAAACTTGCGTGATCCTGAAATTAAGGAGTAACGCTATCTGAAATGTTTTTGCGTTATGGCCCAAAAGAAATAATTCCCAGGATGCATGACTTACATTCGTTGCTTAACCAGTATCGTAATATTAAATGATAGGATAATGATCTCATAGCTCACCTGTTATGTTCAGGA
>JASHSN010000648.1 GCA_030038695.1 Nitrososphaeraceae archaeon | reverse complement strand
GCTTGATTTGAACGATCACAAAATCGATGAGGTGAAAACAAGAATATCGAGACCAGAAATCTTAGCTGACCGTGTGGATAGGCTTCTAAATTCTAATTTTGTAGTGATGACGTTTCCCGTGTTACATGCATTATTTGACGGAGCCTCGCAATATCAAAAAGAAACAATTCCTGCCGAGATGAGGAACGCGATCATAGATGGCCATATTATTGCTATTGATCTAAGTGAGCCTTTGGACAGAATTATAGATAAAGATGAAGACTTAGACTACCTAGATGATTACAAATTAATGTGTCCGTATATCCTGGAAATAGCAAGACAAAAAATCTCACGGGGTGGAGAATCTGTCTTAAAGGCTTTTGAAGAGGGCTTCAAGGACGCGAAAATTGGGCAGTACATAGACATAAAGCTAAAAACGAGGCCAGAATCAATAAGCGACGAAAATATGCTAGGTTGTTATAAGAAGTATCGATCAATAATGGGAACAGCCGGGAGAAACATGGCTTTAAATCGTAAACCACTTGCAGATATTTATCACTTGGGCATGGCAAAGGCCGGCGAATCCGTGGGGTGTGGAAATGAAATCCAAGATGCGATAAGAAATGGTCAAATCAAAATCCCATCGTGGCCTCTTTTTTTTGCGATCTTGAGCGGAGACGTCAAAAAAGGATTTGAACTCACAATAAAAAAAGGGAAAAATTACCTCGAAGAAGCTAAGCTTGCTCTTGAGATATTACCCGCGGATTTTCAGTACAAACCGTTCTTAGAGTTTCTGTTTCTGACTGTCAGTCATTATAATCAATATTGGTACAACGAACTAAATAGAAGAGATCTTTTTGCACTTTTGCAAAAGAACATGAATGGGACACTGAAAGTCTAGAACAGATATAACCGACGAACTTTTCTGTGTTATATATTAACAAAATAGCTTCAGATTCAATTGGCGCTATGATCACGGAAAGATTAAAATCGGAATTGATTCTAACGCAGAAAAGTGTCAAGTGATTACGAACGGGATATAGCAGAGATGCTAGTGGATAAAAAGGGCCAGCTTGAAAAACTGATGATTAATCCCGAAAGAAATAACCTCAGAATCCAATTGCTGATCAGAGAAATCGAAGCTCTCCAAGCACTGTTTGAGAATTATAATCTAGGTATGAACTACTTCCGGAGGGCGCGCGGTGGAAGAGCAGGCCTTAGGGACTGAATCAGGATTGATTAATACTAATTAGTCAGTCATTGAAGTGAGCAATTGCTTTTGTTGGTTTGAATTCATGAATCTTCTGTAATGAATTTATATAGGCAGAATTGGCATTATATGCATTTCTACATGCACGAAGAAAAAATCAAGCGACTCTACCATATGAAAAAATTGGCCGAAGGTGGCGGGGGACAGGAAAAGGTCGAAGCTCAACACTCTAAAGGCAAACTGACAGCTAGGGAAAGAATTGACCTCTTGTTGGACGCAAACACTTTCGTTGAGATAGACAAATACGTAACCCATAGGAATGAAGATGCAAACGAAAAGAAATACTATGGAGACGGCGTGGTTACTGGCTTCGGGTTTGTGAATGGCCGCCAGGTTTTCGTATACGCATATGACTTTACCATTCTAGGAGGTTCGTTGGGTGAAATGGCAGGAAGGAAAGTTGCTAAGTTAATGGATCATGCACTAAAATCCGGTGCGCCTATCATAGGTATTATAGACTCTGGCGGTGCACGAATTCAGGAGGGCGTTATGAGCCTAGATGGCTACGGGGATATATTTTTTAGGAATGCAATGGCTTCAGGCGTAATTCCCCAGATCACTGCAAGTATCGGCCCTTGCGCTGGGGGAGCAGTATACTCTCCAGCAATGACCGATTTTGTCATAATGGTAGAAAACGTCGGACAAATGTTCGTAACTGGGCCCGAAGTTGTAAAAGAAGTCCTCAGCCAGGATGTATCATTTGAAGAATTAGGCGGTGCTAGAACACACGCGTCAAAATCAGGCGTAGCGCACTTCGTGGTCAAAAATGAGTACGATTGCATAGATAAAATTAAGACGGTTTTGTCCTTCATTCCACAAAATAATGCTGAGGAAGTTCCATTGGCCGAGACAAGCGATGATGTGAACAGAATGGATCCGAGTATAGTCAATATTTTACCTGAAAATCCGTACGAACAATATGACATGAAACTAATTATAAAGGCTATATCTGATAATGGAGAATTTATCGAAGTTCATGAATTATTTGCGGAGAACATAATCGTCGGGTTTGCTAGGATGGGCGGGAGATCCGTGGGGATTGTCGCTAATCAACCCATGTACCTGGCCGGTGCCTTGGATATCAATTCATCTTGCAAAGCAGCACGATTTATAAGATTCTGTGATTCATTTAATATCCCAATTGTAACCCTTGTTGACACTCCCGGTTATCTTCCTGGAGCAGATCAGGAAAGCAACGGAATTATTCGACATGGTAGCAAGTTACTGTATGCATACTGTGAGGCGACCGTTCCCAAAATTACCTGTATAATCGGTAAAGCTTATGGAGGAGCTTATATTGCTATGGGGAGTAAAAATTTAGGCACTGACTTGAATTGTTCCTGGCCCACAGCTGAAATCGCTGTTCTTGGTCCTGAGGCAGCCATTACAATAATACATAGAAGGGATCTCAAACAATCTCCTGACGCAATGAATACAAAAAAGAAATTGGTCAAGGAATTCCGTGATAAATTTGCAAATCCATACATAGCGGCCGAGAAAGGAGTGATCGATGCGGTAGTGGACCCAATGGAGACTAGGCCTATGATAATCCATGCACTAGATGCTTTTGCAAATAAGAGAGAGTCTAGGCCCTCGAGAAAGCATGGTAACATAAATCTGTAGGGCGAGAATAATGGGGCGAGTAATCTCTAGCATTTTAATTGCAAATCGAGGCGAAATTGCGCTTAGAATTATCCGTGCCTCAAAGGAGCTCGGAATTAAGTCTATTGCTGTTTACTCGGATGAAGATACTAGATCAGTACATGTAAAAAGAGCCGACGAAGCTTATCACATCGGTCCTTCTGCTGCTGTAGAAAGCTACTTGAATACGCAAAACATAATTGAAACTGCGACGAGGGCAGGAGCTGACGCGATTCACCCAGGCTACGGGTTTTTATCCGAGGATGAAAATTTCGCAGACACATGTGAGAGGAAAGGTATCATATTCATTGGCCCAAGCAGTCAAGCTATGGCCCTGACAGGCGACAAGATGAAATGTAAGGCACTAATGAACAAGGCAAATATCCCTGTTATACCAGGCAGTGAGGGAAATATTGATGACGTTGATAAG
>JASHSN010000647.1 GCA_030038695.1 Nitrososphaeraceae archaeon | reverse complement strand
ACCCAAGGTCTCGCGGTCACGAAAATCCTCTTGAGACAGATTTTTTGATCGATTTGCACGCAGCTCAACTGACTGATCAGCTTCTTCCGCCTCTTCGCCTAAATTCTAATTCTACCCCACGTTTTTCACTGTAATCGAACGTGAAGGCTTCAGTAGACAATATGGGAAAACTTGACAACATATCGCTAGAACAATGTGGACACTCATTATATGGTATTTTCGTCTTATCAAGGTACGTTGCACACCAGTGACATGATTCACACAGAACGAATATCGGCGGTTGAGAGCTTAATAATCTGACGTTCTGATTTGATTCTTTATTATTGCTCAAGGCTCCCGCTCCACTTTCGACAAAAGTTAAAATCAAATGATATAAATATTCTACCATTGCTACTATAGTTGTCTTGGTAACAAATGGTGAAACGCACTTAGATAGTTACATGAACGATCGCAATATTAACAAATTCCTTTGCCTGTTCTCCCTTCTTGGATGTGTCTACGAATAACAAGATAGCTTTGGCTAAGCTTTATTGTCCAAACATAATATGTCTAAAACTCAACATATATCAACTAATTTTCTTACTCATGTGAAATCTTCTTAAACGTTTCTCATCGCAGTTTGTTTCATCTTTGAATTATTCTCGTGTAGCCAGGATAGAACTTACAGATACCGATGACTATATAAAACATTCTGCTATGTACCCTGCCCGTAACAGATCAGTAGAATAACTTCAGATATCGGTATAATTATATGCAGGAGAAGCTCGAAATTAGACAAGTATAATAGATCATGAAATATCCAAAAGTAGTTCTGAGTGCGGACCGTACCCTTATGTCTCCATACAGGGGAATATCTCTTGCATCATTTTTTGGTTGTGCACCAGCTGTCGATCTAACTAGAAATCATAACACGCTTTTGTACCGTGTGCTAGGGCATCAAGTTACTCCGAGGATACTTTTTGACTTCATCTGCAACCCTATTGAGCAAATAGACGGACGTGCTAAATATGCACCTTATGGTCTAAGGAAAGTGGAAGCTGCTTTAGTCAGAGATGGCTATGCCAGAGATGAGGTCGTAGTTGCACATCCAAATTATATTGATAAATTTATCGGCCCAGAAACCGAGGTGGTCGGGACATATGAAATGGATCCCCTTGGCATGGGACCGGTAACGATGACTTTTACAGCAGGTAGAAAGCAAATGTCGTATGATGAGTTTTACAGCAGGGATCTACATCGCAGGATCCTTGCAGCAAAGCGAAAAAATGGAAGCAAAGCGAAAGTAATAGCTGGTGCTTCCGGAACTTGGCAGTATAATTATGACCCAGCAAAAATTGAAGAATATGATCTTTATGGTATTGTAGAAGGGGATCTTGGAGGTATTGGACCTGAGATCGATGGGTTTGGCGGTAGATTCTTTGATGCCCTTATTAATGGAGAGATGGAGATAGCGAATCCATTTAAGAAAAAAGATTTCAAAGTGGAGATTAAGGAATTTGAGCGGAATGGTAGAAAATACCATGGTAGATTCATACATTGTTGGGATCAACCTTCTGTTGACGAGATTCCAAATATTATTAATCCGAGTATGCATGGCCAGGTAGAAGTTATGCGGGGATGTGGTCGAGGATGTAAATTCTGCGATGTGACACTGAGGTCATTGAGGTATTATCCAGTCGAGAAAATCCAAAAAGAAATCGAAATTAACATGAAATATGGCGGATTAAAGAATGCCTGGCTTCATAGTGACGATATTTTTGTTTATGGATTGAATCCAAGAACAACAAAGAACATGCAGCCTAACCGAGAAGCTATTGAGGAGCTATTCAAGGGTATTATGGCTACAGGCATTGAACATACAAACCCCACACATGGAACCCTTGCCGGAGCAATCGCCGATGAAAGACTACTTCCTAAAATATCTAAAATTATCAGATCTAGCAGCTCAAATCATATAGGCATTCAATGTGGATTCGAAACAGGAAGTATTAGGCTTATCGGAAAATACGCAGACCGTAAATTAGCTCCATATAAGCCAACAGAATGGCATTGGGTTGTCAAGACCGGTGTGAAGACTCTCAACGAAAACCACTGGGTACCTGCTTTTACTATAATCATGGGTTTGAACAATGATGAGACTCCGGAAGATAGCTGGGAGACAATAAGGCTTATCCATGAGCTAGAAACCGAACAACCAGAGTCGAGATTCACTGTGACCCCCCTTACTTTCGTGCCAATAGGACTCTTGGAGAAAACCGCTCAGTTTTTTGATATTGGTAATACAATGGATGCTCCAAAGCTAGGAGTGATGTACAAAACGTGGCAACACAACTTCAAGCATGGAATTCAAAAGTTCATGCGTAAGGTAGGTCGTGATAACCCTATAAAGAACATTTTCTTTTCAGCGCTGGCCAGATCCTTAGGGGGAGTACCTCTCAGCGCAATGGAAAGATATGCAAGGAAGAAAGGCCCAGAACATGAACGAGTGATTGAGACTATCAAGCAAAGATATTGGTAGTAGTGATGTCACTACTGGCAGTCATTTTACCTCATTGTTGAGGTGGCAAGGACGCTGGACGCGCCTCAAGTATCGCAGTCAAATCCGTTATCTGTCCATTTCTATAGACAGTAAGTTTCACGGCTTGTCCGACAGATTTTTGTGTTTCCATGTAATTAATAATATCATCGATACGTTTTACTTTATGACCATCAACTGCTACAATTATATCGCCAACATGTGGATTTGAATTTAAATCCTGGCTCACTCCACGCAGGCCTGCCTTCTCAGCTGGACTTCCTGCTTGTACTGAGCCAACCAGAACTCCTTTGTAGTTAATTGGCAGACCTGCACTTTGTGCGAATTCAGGAGTTATGCCACCACCAGATATTCCGAGCCAAGGATGGATATAAGATCCGGTTTGCATCAGCATCGGCACTATACGCGTTATTGCGTTTGAGGGGATTGCAAATCCTATGCCAGAGAATTCACCAGTAGATGAACTGATCGCAGTATTCATTCCCACTACTTGCCCTTGCATATTCAGCAATGGACCACCAGAATTACCAGGATTAATTGCAGCATCAGTCTGAATCCCATTCGGGATGGGGAATCGCGTATCTGGATTAGGCAGCAAACGTCCTATTTGGCTTATAATCCCCGTAGTCATGGTATCGCTAAGGCCAAATGGATTCCCAATAGCTATTACTTGCTGACCAACCTGCAGGATACTTGAATTTGCAATAACAAGCGGAACAACCTTTTCAATTGAGAAATT
>JASHSN010000646.1 GCA_030038695.1 Nitrososphaeraceae archaeon | reverse complement strand
TTTTCAGTAGCATTTTCAGCCAAGATATAACGTTGAACATTTAATCTCATTTGTAACAATTGTGCGTGACCATCGTTCAAACTCACTTGAATTAGAAGCGCACCATAATACACATTCGAGATTTGTTCTTGCAACCTAGAAATAGAATAGACGCTAATCAATGAAAGAGTTAAAATGGGAATTAGCGCAACGAGTGTAAATAGTAGAATCAGAAAACTCCTGAGTTGCATTTGAGATAATATGACTACCCCAGTTTAATATTATTATGACGATCCTTCAATTTAATGCAGATGGCGTTTTTTTAGCATTTTATATGAGAATCTATATAATGCTTTCCCATGACTATGATGGGAGACAAATAACGATGGAACGGGTGAGGACGTGGATCAGAGGATTCGATACTTTGGCAGGCGGAGGAATGCCTAGCCCGTCTTTTATGCTACTTGTAGGCAATCCTGGCACTGGCAAATCCACCTTTTCGATTCAGTTTCTTCTAAATGGGGCAAAGTTTGCTAATGAAATCGGAGTTTATGCTTCTTTCCTTGAACGAGAGGAAACTTTTATACGCAATATGGGAGAAAGTTACGGTTTTGATTTTAAAACCCCCATACAAGCTGGAAAACTGCGCTATTTGGAATTTTCACCGTTGTCACCTATAGTGATCTCAGATGTATTTAATGAAATAGCTAAAGTAGTCTTGGAAACTGGTGCGAAGAGACTAGTTATAGATTCATTGAATGCATTGCTCAGTGACTTACCAGCTGCAGAACACAGGAGGATGCTAGAGATCATTGTTAATAGGCTCATCAAAGGTGCAGGTTGCACCGTATTCGGGATAGTTGAGCAAGGTATCGGAAAACAAGAAATTGGGCTAGGCATTGAGGAATTCGTAGCAGACGGCCTAATCATATTTGAATCATACATCGAAGGATTCGAAGTTAAAAGAAGGGCTGTAATTAGAAAGTTACGTGGTACAGAACACAGTTCCAGGTATCAGAGTATCCTGCTTACGCCTATGCAAGGAATCGAATTCTTACAAATGGTAGACTAGTCAACATGTTGAGGTGATGTGATTTGCATCTCTCTTTCGAAAAGCAAATAAGTTTTCAAGAGAATAGCTTGAACCTTTCTTCTCTCTGTTATAACATCTGCCATAATACTTACATTTCAAACATATTTCACTCGGTTCGACTATAGGCAGTTTACTTTCGGTCAAAAGGGTACTCAATACTTTGGCTCTCCTAATTATCTCTTCAAACATTCTGTTGCTCTTCGTAACGATGAATTCTTCAAACTTCCCTTCGTACGTAATGTACACTATAATGCCTTCTAATTTCTTAAATGCAAACAAACAGGCATTTATATACAGTAGATCTCTTGGATGAGGCATTTCTGGTAGAATTGATACGACTTCAAACTTCACGATAAATTCATTGTTTAAAATTAAATCAGCGGTTACTCCGAGTGTCAGATCATCAACCTTGTATTCGCTATGAGCGTTCTTAAATGAGTGTATGACACCATGCTTGAGCAGTACAGAAATTTTCTCAACATTGTCTGCAAGGATTGGGTCTTTTCGCTCAAAGTAGGACAGGCGAGTGCATCGCGCGGCTTCTGTAGCATGTATTCTCTGAGCATCATAACTACTAAAGTTCTGACTCTGATCATCGCACATTGTGTCGAGAATCTTTTCAATCATGGCAACTGATGTAGTCCGCAGATTAAAATAGCTATAGCCTGTTGTCGTATGAGTAAACTATAGCTATTATTAGCTGCAGTGGATCACGTTCAAGTCTGTGTTTCCGTCAGTATTTTGACGCACCCTATTTTTGACCTTACAATAGATCTAATCGCCGGTTTATTTGCTTCCGTAACAGCGTATACTAACATTTTACCAACAGAAACAGATCCAGCACTTACAAGTTTCAACACATCATCAATAATGGCCTCAACAAGAGCACTTGAATATTTGTTGGACATCCGAATGCTGGAATATACCTCTACCAATTTCAATTTTGGAACGACCTCTTCATTTGATATCATAGGAAGTCTAATTTCCTTATTGTTACGAAGTTCGTTAACCTCATGCAGAGGTCCGTAAGAAATCAGAAGATCAAGTCTCTTCAGATCGAGATCGATTGTGCAACTCGCACATGACGATCGATATGAGCATGGCTTACATTACAGCTCTACCAGCGAGATAGTATTGTGCTCGATTAATTTTTTGTGTGTGAAAGGCATAAGTTATTCTACATACGCTCTTTCCGCGTGTTGTGTAATATCGAGACCAATCTCTTCCTCTTCCTCTTTGACTCTTAAGCCAATAACTGCGTCAATAACCTTCATAATAATTATCGTCCCTCCAAATCCAAGTAATGCTGCCACACCAACACCTAAAGCTTGAATACCTATTTGTGCCATGTGTCCATAAAATAGCCCATTAGGACCTGCAGGGTTGATCACGGTACTAGCTATCAGCCCAATGGCTAAAGACCCAACAATTCCCGTAATGCCGTGGACGGAACCTACATCTAAAACATCATCTATCTTAAGGTGTTCTTTGAGAAGTAGAATACCGTAATATGACGCAAACCCTAGTACAATTCCCAGGAAAAATGAATTTTGAGCACTAATGAACCCAGCTGCTGGTGTCACTCCTGCTAAGCCTGCTATGGCCCCGTTTATAACCGCAGTGGTAGAAGGCTTTTTGGACCTCCTCCAAGAAAGCCCAATCCAAACCAAAGCAGACGTTGCAGACGCAATCTGAGATACCAACAATGTGTTGCCAGCCAGTCCTCCCGAGGCTAGCGCGCTTCCTGCATTGAATCCAAACCACCCTAGCCACAATATTGTAGCGCCTATTACCGCGAGTGGTATATTGTGTGGCACCATTATATCGGGTCCGAAGTTCTTCCTTCGACCCAATACTAGAGCCGCTGCTATTGCGCCCATGCCAGCACTCGTATGAATAACTATTCCACCCGCAAAATCAAAAACACCTAGATGCGCCAGCCAGCCTCTTCCCCAAACCCAATGTGCTAATGGATAGTAGATGAAGATACTCCACGCAATAATAAATATGACAAAAGCACTGTACTTCAATCTTTCCGCAAAGGCACCGGTGATAAGCAGCGGGGTTATGACGGCAAACATCATTTCGTACGCAGCAAATGTTACACCAGGGATGGTTGGTGCATAATCAAGTGACTTGTAAATAGGTACACCATTGAAAAAGATCCAATTAAGCCCTCCAATAACACCTCCGACGGCACCAAAAGAAGGCGCATAAACTAGCGTAAATCCTATGACAAACCAAAGGACTGAGAGAATAGCTAGACCAGAAAAAGTCTGCATGAGTATAGAAAGAGAGTTTTTACTTCTAATCAGACCAGCCTCGAAGAAGCCGAGAGCAGGAATCATAAACAATACTAGCCCTGTGGAAACGAACATCCATGCAGTATCGCCGCTATCTATGTGCATCGCTCTTATGATACCACACAGATCTGATTATAATGTTTTGTTTTCTGTCTAAGCGTAGAACCTATACTTATATCGATTCTATTATATTATTCCATGCTAAACAACAGTCCAGATCTGAGATCAACTCTTTAACAATAAGGGAATAAGTAAGCTGTTCGTTTTCTGAAATATTTATATCCCATAGTAAAATAAATTGTGATTGCGGAGGCAACACGGTACTACTTGCGGTATTAAGTGCCTTACAAAAATTTACCACGTTCGCTACTATGGTAAGTACTCCACACCTCATAGCGTCCTCTTTCCCTGGAGTGAGATCAAGCAACGAATAGGAATATCTGTATGGTGTGTTCTCGGAAACACTAACTTCTGTGTCATGTCAGATTACATCAAGCTAAACTTACGACCAGACCTGGTTTCCTACGGGAGAGTTGAGATATAAGACAGACCTGGTTTCCTCAGTGGATTATCCAAGCTTGTCCAATTCAATTTTGAACTTAGAGGATTGCTCTATCCAGTGCATGTAACTCGTGCTATAATACTAGTTTATATACTTAGTATTTCTCATTACATAATAGCAAAAATGTCTGAAGATGCGGAACCGGTAAAAGAACCCAAGCGAGAACCACCGGTATTAGACTGGGATAGAATTGTCCATAAGAATGTAAGATCCAAAGATAGAGCAGATGTAGGAAACGTCGACGCAGTAGATGAAGACTCTATAGTAATAATAACTGAGGGTGCACGTGGTGAATACAAGATACCAAAATCAGAGGTCGATGGATTTGATGGTGCCGAGGTATTCTTGAGATCAACAAGAGCCGAATTAACAAAGTTTAAAGTTTGAATAAGCTGCCTGCTGCAGATAATCAATCCCTTTTTATTTAGATGAAGATAGGCAAGACAAAAAGTTGGGTTTATATAACTTATGACGCATTGGATTTTCCAATATTAAAATATACCAGACAGTAATCCGAAGGATCTTTAACTAAAAAAAAGAGGAGTTTTTGATATTCTGAACCTCTGACCGCTCGAAATTCGTATTATTTACTGGCCGACACCGTTTTCACCAAGGAGTCCGCCGAAGTCGTGTCCAGCAGTATTAACTCCTGTGTTGAGACAGCTTGTCTGGGTGTTAGCGTTGTTTCCACCTGGACTGTTGTCGGATGCATCTTCATTGCCTGTCGCCGTGTTGGGTTGTGCGTTAGTGCTATTGGTGGCAGCAGGACTCGCAGCAGTAGCTG
This sequence comes from Nitrososphaeraceae archaeon, assembly GCA_030038695.1. GTDB lineage: Archaea > Thermoproteota > Nitrososphaeria > Nitrososphaerales > Nitrososphaeraceae > Nitrosopolaris. The sequence goes on along the minus strand of JASHSN010000646.1, from coordinate 573 downwards.
CAGCTGCATTGGGATCGTTGTTTTGTTGACCTCGCTGGCAATTGTTGGCCTGGGTAGTATCTTGTAGGATGTGTCTATGCAATCCAAAAGGACCGCCGAAGAATCCATCTCCACAGCCAATGCCGCATCCGCCGCCAAAGCCGCCGCCAAAGCCGCCGCCGCAACCGAAGCCGCCGCCGCAACCCCATCCGCTGAAGGCCCAATGGCGAGGAATTCCAATCGGGAATTCGCCGCCGAAGGCAATACCCCACGGATAAACTTGTCCCCCTTCAGGACCGTTTCCGCAGCCGTAAGCACCGATACCGGTAAATTGCCTCAATCCTGCTCCACAGAAGAATAGTGCGTCAGCGCTGTCACCATAGGGCGCAGTTAGCCAGCTGCCCTTTGGAACGGCAGCCGCAACCGCCGCAGCCGCCGGATGATGCCATGCTAATGCCTGTTGTTGTGGTCCAATTACAATCGTTGATAGACTTGCTGCAGCAATTAATGCTACAATCACTGTCGTTGTGCGATTCATAATTCTCAACACTGATATCATTTCTCTCTGTATATATCAGATACTTCACAGCGACT
>JASHSN010000645.1 GCA_030038695.1 Nitrososphaeraceae archaeon | reverse complement strand
AATTGGGACCAATTGGACCAATCCTATGAAAATTACCAATGCTGAGATACCTGTCCCAGGTGTTCTGTTGGATAGGTTCGATCAGATATACGCGGTTAACGAATTCACCTCTGAGGAAGAATGCAGAGAATATGCAATAAAGAAGATGGAGCTGAATAAACGACGCATCCAACATAACTATAATTTCCTGAAAATGTATCTAAAATGTGGCAGCCAAATTAATCCAACTATTTTACCCGAAGCTGAATCCATGTTGTGGAGATTTTGGATAGAGCCGAAGAAGAAGGGGCTTGCAACCAACAGGACTCTCGATTCACTTTATAGGTGCGCAAAAGCACAAGCTAGACTGCATTTCTCTAACGTGGTCACTGAAGAAATTGTTACAGAGATAATGGAAGACTACGAACGTAGGATGATACAGTATGGTGAGATAGTAAAACCCATCAAATCATCTCGAGACGTTGCCCACAGAGAGATGCTTTCGATAATCAAAGAAACCAAGTGCCCCATATCAGCAGATGAGGCAGGAAGAATAGCCAGCCAAAGGAATGAGCAGGTCAAATATCATTTTGGAACAAAACTTGATTGGAATAACAAAAGATTCCGTAATGTGGTGGAGATGTTGGAAGAAGATCCACATATAACAGTCATAAGATCGAGAGACCCTATCGTATTAGCATGGTCTGAAGAGAAATCACAGACGCCAAGGTCTGATCAGACCAAGGATGTTAATATTGAACAGACTAGTATATCTCAAGTAATTGATGATGCTGGTGATTGTGATGGTAATAATGTACGAAAGTCTAAACTTGCTGATGCATCAATAGATATATCTCCCAACGATTCCTCTAGAACAATTAACCAGCCCCCAGCCCTTGCAGCCCTTGCAGCCCATGGTTTTGAAGGAGATAAAATAGATTTTCATCAACAAGAAAAATCAGATGATGAACAACAAAATGGAGGGGCTTCAGGGGCTTCTGGCAGGAGAATCATACTAGAACAATCTACCAAGAAATCAAGTAATATTGGGAAGAAAAATACGACTATAGAATCTTCCTCAAAGAAAAATGAAGCCTTGCCTGACAAAAAGGTTGAACGAGATAAATCAGATGACAGATTAGCGTCAGAACCCGATGATTCCTGGCTTGCACGCATACCAGGGGCTAGAATATTCAACAATGATGGTAAGTGGACTAGGATAGATGATAATGGCAAAGAGGCAGAACTAGAACTAGGACTAGAAGAGGAGTTCAGAGACAGACAGCCATGACAACTATGGCCAGATTAAAAGGGCTCCCAAAGGCACTATCTGTGCCTTGTTTAGAACTAGAAATCTATAGTAATAGATCTGAAGTCGATAACTCGACATCATATGATTCTGAATGGGTAAGATACAAAGGAACATACGAGCATAGCAAGACTAAACTTTTTGCGGCATCTTTCTGCACCAATCTGGGTAAGCGTATTGTATTACACAGCGCTTACTATGCCAAAGATAACAAATTCAATCCAGACCCAATCGCAGATTTAGACGCCGAAAAGACTCTGATACAGAATATTCTTTACTGTCTCAACCAATTCCCCTTGACATTTGGCTGGTACTCTACTGGTAGAGTTGTTTATGACGCCAATGGAAATAGGGTGAGGGGCCGTGACTCGGACTTTTTTATTTTGCACCAAAGATGTATGTTCCATCATCTAAAATCCCCCATTATACCTAAGCCCAAGTATACACAACTAGCAGACCATAACAAAAAACACATAGACTTGAGAGTAATCTTTGGGCAAAAATGCATACAACAGAGCGTTTTTGAAGACAGGTATAGGACTGTCAGCCTAGAAGCGGTTAGTAAGGCGCTTTTAGGTACAGGTGAAGATGGAGGTGAGGCTGGCAAATATGGTGGATATGATGCAGGAGAGGAAGACATTGCATCATTACCACTCCAAGAACAGATTGATTATGCAAAAAGAGACAGCGAACTTACGATGCTTCTAGCCCAACATAACGATTGCTTAGCTCTTCGAATGATGAATGTATTTTCTAGGTATGCAGAGTTAGATTATTACACAACCTGTCATACGCCTATCAGCATCTGGTATGCTAACAGATACAAAAAGATGTTAGCATCTGGGGAATGTACTGTCAAGAATACTCCCAATTATAAATTAGAAAAACAAAAGATAGGCGGAGGCCACCACACTGTTCCTAAACGTGGATTTTTTGTTGGAGAGAAGGTTTTTGAGCTGGATGTCAAAGGTCAGTATCCTAGAATCGTCACTATCAATAACTTCTCGTTTGACACCCTCAACTGCACATGTTGCCAATACAAGCCACAAGCTCAAGTCAGTCAAGAGATTATCGATTCTCTTAACGAACATTTCGTCGAGAAAGGTATCAACAGGAAGGTTGACAAGTATTGGATATGCCAGAAGCAAAAGGGAGCATTACCCATAGTTCTAGAGAAAACATTAGCAGACAGAAAGAAATATCAGGATTTGTATAAAGTAGAGCAGGCAAAGACTAATCCGAATCCGAATCTGTTAGAAGAATACCATACTCATCAGCTTGGAGCCAAAATATTTGCCAATGCTGGAGTAGGTTTGTTCGGGTATACACGTTTTGATTTTGCTAACTACAAAGTGAATGAATGTGTAACAGCAGAGGGCAGACGAATACATAAGCAGATGGGGGCATTTGCCCAAGCCCAGAACTTTGAGACTGTGTTTGGATTTACAGATTCGACCTTTGTAAGGGATCTGGATAGGTCAGACGATGATGGTAGGCAGGTCAACAGCGATGCAAAGGTAGAAGGCTTCATCAAGGCATGCAAAGATGAGTTAGATGTTGTGGTAGAACTAAAGACCGTCTTTCTTAACTCTATTTTCTATGGAAAAGGCAAGATGAATCGGCTTGTAGGGTGGACTGGCTTGGAAAATGACAAGCCTGTGATAAAAGGTCTTGAAGGTTTGAGTGATTCATACCCTCCCTGGATCCAGCGATGGTTTAGAAAGATTGTTACTGAGTTAGTAAAGCATCCAGACACAAGATTTGAGGTAATACCTCGAATGATCAGAGAAGCTTATGATGAGTTGGATGACCATTGTATTGACTTTTCAAAAGAACTGAAGTATACTCAAAAGTTAAGCAAAGAACCTCATGAATACGCAGATAATGGAGGTAGAACTAAAAAACTTGCCGAGCTACTTGGCAAGAACAAAGGTGAGGTAGTGTGGTATTACGACACTTACAAAGAAGAGTACGTTGGAAAGGGAAAGCATCGTCAATGCAAGAAAATAAAATCTTATAGTGTAGAGCTAGAACCAGATAATCTACACCTGGATGAATACAAAGCACTGTTACTAAGAAAACTGAAGGATAGCTTGGAAATCACAGGATTTGATGTAGTAGAATTAAAATGCAAATTACTTGAATCTGATAAGGCTATAGCTCCTGTCCTGCAGTTGAAGCTGCAGTCGACTACAACAGTCTCAGCATAATGGTGCCCTGAATGCCTTCAAAACACACCTGGACACGCATCCAGAAAATCAGTTCTTCAAGTGCGTTCTTGGTGCAAATAATAACATAGAACAATAATCAGCTTCCTGCATCTATATATCAGGAATTTCCCTCCCTGAACGGGATAGAAATTCCTGGTAACTCCGCCAGTAGAACTGTAGACAAACAAGCAAACCTACGACTCTACTGGATTAGGATTACGTATTATGCAATCCTACGTATCAATATGCCTATAAAAATAAAAAGGGAGTTGAGTGGTCTGTTCTACCCTTCTCTTAGGTTTTTGATTGTTTGACGGCAGTGGAATCTACCAGCCACCCCAGCCCCAGCCGCCGCAGCCACAACAGCTGAAGCAGCCACAACAGCCGCCGAAGCCGCCCCAGCCGCCGAATCCACAACCGCCGAAGCCACATGCATATGCTTGGTGGTGACTTGCTGCTAGAGGAGCTACAGCAAACAGTAATACTGCTGCAGTGATAGCTATGATACTGAATACTGCACTTTTTTTAGTATCCATTTGCATTAACAATATATCTCATTAATTACTTATGAGTAACGATACTTCTATACAATAATTAGATATAGTAGTTATATACGTAATCTAAGTACGATATATTGATTCTTTTTATTTATTACAATCATATACTAGATCATTATCTTGGTTTAGTCCTGTACAAGGTGATGTGGACAAAAATGTGCTCGATTCACTTCTGGCAAATATAAAGTTATTTACTCAAACGATATATTACGAATGCTGGACATGTAACACAATATTTTACAAGTCGGATGGAATGGCACTTTACAAAAAACATTTGGATATACACCCAGAGAATCAGTTCTTCAAATGTGTACTTGGAACTCCGAACAATAATCCTTCTCGCCTCTTTGTCAATATCCTTATACGCCTCTAGGTAACAACGTTGTGTGAATACAGGTATTCCAGATAAAGTGTGCTTAAGCACACTTCTAAACTCTTCGGAAATTCTGTGCTTAAGCACAGAATTAGGTTCATATTTACTAGCCATATTGACAACATTCGTTATGACCTGTCCTTGATCTTCAAAACCATGTTCTGCATACACATCAAATATTGCTTGCACAACGTCATCTGGATGCATCTTGAGTCGTATCAGGTTCCTGGTTGACGCTGGTTTAATCCCTAGCATAGGCACTATGCTAGACACTTTGGGATTCACTTTCGCCTGATTTCCAGGTTGGCTAACCTCGTATAATCATCAGAATATACGAGTTCCTGTATCTATATACTACAGACAACTATTGATATGGAAGATAGGTGGTAACTCCGTCGCGTTTAGGAGAGTGGGATACTTCTGGGCATGATGAGTTATTGCTGTGGATATCGGAGCACCCTGAAATTCTCATCGAATTCGTGACCAAGGTTAGTGGTATTTACCGTCATCATCGTTCGGGTTCAAGCAAACAGGCATACGAACTTGTCCAGGGATACCCGATTGTTTCCAACAATGGTTACCTGTATGGTAAAATAGATACGATAATCAAGACTCATACCGAATATCGCGTATCGAGCAGTAAGAAAACTGTGAACGTCCTAAAAGATGTTATGATATTGATTATTGACGCCAAACCACGACTTGACCGTATATCGGCTACCCTAGATCAAATAAATGCATATGCTCGACTCCTAGATTTTGATAAAGATTACAAAGACATCGAGATACAAAAGAGAATGAAGGTCATTGTAACGTTCGATCAAAACGGGAGATTCGATGCCATGCTGGTAAAGCAAAGAATCTATGTTTTCCATATTCAACTTTGATAGTGCCACCACCGTAGATCGATGGCTAGCTCCGATTTTTGGTTGCAATAGCTTGTTCATGGAGCGAGATAATATGCGTTCTAATCAGATCCAGCGTCGATTTGCTTATATCACCTGATGCGGATTCCTGCCGGTCCGTTATTATTTCTTCCATGATATCTCGGCAAACCTGGCATTCTGTTGAACAAGTCTTGCATAGTCGATGTACGAGTTTCATACGGAGTATCAACGATCTAAGGTATCCTTGGGTGTTTTCTTGAATGTCTCGAAATACTAGACAAATATCGCAAGCTACTACCATATCAAATCAACAATAGGTAGCAGTAGTCCGCCTATACGTACTAATCATCATAGAAAAAACAATATAAAAAAGAATGGAGGTCGTCGTTATCTTACAGCAGGGAAAATACTGTACGTAGTCTTCTGTGAGTTAGGTGCTCCATTACGCATTATGGTTAGCTCTGCCTTACCTTGCGATAGCCAATACAGCACTT
>JASHSN010000644.1 GCA_030038695.1 Nitrososphaeraceae archaeon | reverse complement strand
GCAATGATTTGTAGCCATTTGAAATGTGTAGCATAATTATTGTAATATATCCAAGATAAATTTTAATGCCAATAAGGCAGATACGATAAATAGGTGGAGCGGGAATAAACAATCAAGCCATATCCACTATCAAGGTTAGCGTCATATATTTCGCACAAATACGTGAACTAACTGGAATACACGAGGAGGAGGTAATCATAGAGAACGGATCGACGTTAACCAACTTGATATCTAGAATCGAGGAAAATCATCCCAGTTTGCGCAAGACCAAAGAAAATATCCAGTTTGCGATAAATTGCAATTTAGTCCGCAAAAATTTATTCTTGAAGGAAGGAGATCAAATTGCAGTATTCCCACCGGTGGCTGGAGGCTAGTGGTCGCTTTGCGACACAGAATCCCTAGACTCAATTAGTCCTTGGGAATAATAACCAACTTCTTGTCCTATATATTGATTGATGCACCGTGCCCACTAACAGCAGCAAACATGTTCGGCATTAGACATATAATATGACCAATACCAGAAGAGCGATACGGAAATGAAAATATCGATTTATGAAAATTATTTGCTCTAATGTATGACCTGTGCCATCTCTATCCTCTGTTGCAATTTGTTTGTCCGGAAGAGTCACCTTACATTCGTTACATTGGCAAATTTGATCCATATGTACCACACATATGTACACTAAAGATTAAAACAGTTTCAGAACATCGTATATTGTTAAGTACTGTGCTCAATACAGCAGGGTAAACGAACGACAAAATACTTTGGAATTTGATTGACGGACTATGTTTTATGCCTACTACACACGAACGCCTGTTGACGAAGGCATTACTGCGTACCCATATAGGACGTCACTCAGAATTGCAAGGAATGGATAAGTGACTTAGTAAGCTCAGCCTTTGGTTTCAACATGATTTCATCTTTTGTTCCATCCTCGACTACATATCCATTATGAAGAATCATTATTTTATCTGCCATATTGAAAGCTTCATTTGCGTAATGAGTCACGTAAATTGTGGGGATTTTGAGGCCATGAACAATAGTCTTAATTTCCTGTATCAAAGTGTACTTACTGGTGACGTCTATATTTGAAAATGGTTCATCCATAAGGAGGAGACGCGGCTCTGTTAGAAGAGTCCTGGCTATTGCAACCTTCTGCTGCTCTCCACCACTTAAGCTTTGAATGTTTCTTGCTAGCAACCGTTCTATGCCGAGCATTGAGATCATTTCGTTAGTTTTTATTGCTAGTTCACTATATTTTCGACTTTGCAAACCAAACGTGATGTTAGAAAAAACATCCAAATGTGGAAATAGGTATAGTCTCTGGAATACGTATCCTATTTTTCTCTTCTCTAAAGATATCCCATTTAATAGATTTTTATCAAGAAAAATTTTCCCCTCATCCGTTTGCAATATGCCAGCAATTAAATTGAGTAGAGTAGTCTTTCCTGATCCATTCCTTCCCAAAACTACGAGTATCTGTGCATCATTAACCTCTAGATTTAAGGGACCAAGATGAAACTTACCTAGCCCCTTGGACAGTCCTTCAATTGTGATCATGATACTGCTCAGTAGTAGAAATTAAAGTGGTGTTTGTACGTCTCCTAAGATTCATAATCCAAAGCCAAAATGCAAGCGAAGCAAACGAGAATATTAGTACAATTAAGACTCCAGGCATCACAAGCTTAAGGCCACCTAAAGCATTATATTCCCATAGCTGGATCGAAATAGTCTTTGGATTATAGGCGACCATTACGTTAGCACCGAATTCGCCAATGGCTCTAATCCATGCAAGGCTGATTCCTGCTAGTATCTCTTTTGCAGCTAATGGAATAGTGACAGTCAAAAATGTCATTGCAGCTCCTCTACCAAGAATTCGAGAAGTATATTCATAATTTATGTCAACTTTTTCTATTCCAGCAGAGGCGGTTAGAACCACAAACGGAGAAATCACATAGACCTGCGCTATCACAATTCCTATTGTTGATTGGGTTAGCCTCAAACCTGCATGTTCAGCTACCATTCCCAAAGGTGAATTTTCGCCGTAAATATTAACAAGCAAAGCTCCAGAGATAAGTGGAGGGACAGCCAAAGGTATGGTCGTAGCAACTCTAAGCAGTTGAGCAGCTTTGGATTTGCTCCTAGCAATAAGATATGCGAGTGGCAATCCAAACACGATGCATATGACAGTTGATGCTGTTGCAGCCCCCAAACTGAGTAACATTGCGGTTGTAGTCTGAGAGCTTAGCAAAGATGCGAAGTCCAAAGTGTCAATTCTCGAAATTATTCCAAGGATTGGGAGCATAATATAGATTACAAGAATTGAGGCTAGTCCCAAAATTAGTATGCGGAATAATGACAATCTTTCTACTATCCCGTTGTAAAATATATGGATACCTTATATAGAGATTTGAAATAAGTGGTTTTATAATGAGCTCTACAAAAGTTAAATCAAATCTTTGGAGAGACCAAACTGCAAGGGGTCCCTGAGAAAAGCTTGGAAATGGAAATGCTTCCGTTTTGGGGGATTACTTGATGGCGTATAAGAGGGATAATCCAGGTGTCGCTCATTCCAGGTTAGCAACGAATCTTTTAAACTCGGTCCGCTTTGCACAAAAGGTAAACAAGCCCATTGTTGACATGAGTGAGGATGTTTTAGGAAATCTTGATAGCTTGGAAAAACCGGAAAGTCTAGATCCTACCCATAAATGGAAGGGGTTCTATAATGCTTTTGAAATAACAGTAACGCGCTTTTTCAAATGGTTCTACCATCCAGATATTGATTCTGATGATAGACCAAAACCAGCCATTGTGGCAGGTCTTAAAAAACCAACGAGGTAAAAAAAGGAAACGGTGTGGCCCGGGTGATATGTGGGATTTAGATGATAACGAAGTGTTTCTTCTTCTTCTTTATACATCCTGTAAACTAGTAATCTGAGACTCGTATTTGAGACCCAACGAAGTAGTTGTGTCAAGATTAGTAAAAAATATTTAGATCAGATAATGGTTTACTAGGGTCATTTATGAATATGTACAAGTTACAAGGTGACACATGCCAGCAATGGTGTATTTTCAAATTCCATATACTTGCCATTATCTTCCTTGTTATCATTATTCCAAGTGGTGCGATACCGAACACCAATAATTACTTTAGTACTGCCAACTTCGCTTACGGTCAAACAAATCAAACGAACTCTAATAATGCAAATCCACTAAACGTACAAAATATCCCTGTAGAAAAGTCCATGTAGGAGATATTGATATCGCATATGAGACCTTTGGTAAAGGCGACCCAATTCTACTTATCAGCGGTAGTGGCTTTGCCATGGATACATGGCAGTCATCTCTTCTAAGAGACCTTTCAAGGAATCATACAGTAATTGTATTTGATAATCGGGGTGTCGGAAATACAACAATAGGAATCAAATCATTTTCGATTCAGCAATTTGCGAATGACACTATTGGTTTACTTGATGCTCTAAAAATACAAAAAGTAGATGTTCTTGGATTTTCGATGGGTTCTTTTATAGCTCAAGAAGTAACTCTTTTTCACCCAGAAAAGATTAACCGTCTTATACTCTATGGTGCATCTTGTGGAGGAAGAGAGAATGTACCCCAAGCCACACAAGTTGTGAAAATTTTATCTGATCTTGTAAACAATCGTACAGAAGACCCGGAAAAAATTGTATCTGTCACATTCCCGCTTGAATGGGTCAAATCTCACTCAAATGTAACACTCCCAAAGTCCCGAGAAATTGTAACTTCTAATATCTTAAGGGAACAATTCAATCTTAATGAATGATGGTTAGCATTAAACTGGAATGGCGTTTGCGGTCGACTTACAAAAATCTCCCAACCTACTTTGATTATAACTGGAACTAAGGATGTTGCCGTACCAGCACCTAACTCCTTAGTTCTTGCACAAAAAATTCCTGGAGCTTGGCTTGTGCAGATAAAGGGAGGAGGTCATGGATTGATGTATCAATACCCATTTGTATTCAGTAAGGTACTACTAACATTTCTTTCGACCACAACAAATCCTAATTGACGAATACCTTATCTGGATACTGATCGGGATTCTGGATAACGTGAGCATGCACATATTCAACATTGGGCGGCTAACGTTGACGTAACTAACGTGCATAGTCTATTTCACACACTTGGAATTCCTGTAAGTGTGGGGTTGTGGGCAGGATTCCTGACTGCGTTTGCAAGGACTCGCTGATAGCTCAGGCTTTAACCACACATAGATGAAATTTCTCCATCATCTGTTTAGTAGCAAGCCGACTTTGATAAAATAGAAGGATACGAAGGTATTGTAATGCGTGCCCTAGACTCAGGACAACTGCAACCTATTAATTACGGGCCACCTACAAGTGCAACCACACTTTTCCCGTTAGGCATCCTTGATCTCAGAAAAGACTGCAGCCCAGTTGTGGATCATACTTCAGCCTAACTTCAGGGTAACTAAAATCATAAAGATCGCTTTCCCATTCCATATATACCGTTATATCATCGTGTCAAAATATTGATGTAACCTATGTTGTTGCCTCCTTGTTACATCAGCTAATTTTTAACGGGGATGTACTTGAACCGAGTATAACTTTTTTAAAATTATGATTCCGATATAGTAAGGAATGTTATACAATGCTGGTAGGACAGCACTTTGGATACCGAAAAATTGTTCCGCGAAAACCGCAACGAGGATATTGTTAACATACGCCATCGCAATGAGCCCCTCGGTTGCTGCTGTACGTTTCGACTCTTTGGTGTTCGATTTAGAGTCATCAGTAACACTTTTCTTTTCACGCGAGACGACTAAGGTTAGTGTATAACCGACCGTTCCATATACACCGAATAGGAGAAAAGCTAGTAAGGTCATCTCTATGACAAATAAAGGAGACTCAAAGAAGTAGACTGAAATTTTTGAAAACACTCCCATGTTTATGAACATTATAAGAACGATCGAAAAATAAAGGGAATTTTCAGAAACATAATCAGCTGCTTTGGTTGAAAATCTCTTTGTAACCCATCCAGCTAGAAAAGGGGTAAACAAGGCTGCGGCAAGTAACACTATCATCTGTGTAAGAGGTATGGAAAAGTGTGAGCCGACCAGCAAATGTACTATAGGAGGGAGAACAAATGGCACAGCTAAGGAGGTAACTATAATTAATCCCACAATTAACGTAAAATTACTCCCTATAAAATTCGCCACGAACGGTGCCCCCAGCCCTGTAGAAATCCCTGACAACAATAGAACTGACAACGCCAACGACGGATAAATTACTAACGTAGACGCGTATAACACGAGTGGCAGAACCACTAATTTAATTAACGACAACAACACAATGTTTTTTGCGCATGCAAAAGCTGAGACTAGATCTGAAGCTTCTAATTGGATTAAATTAAGAAATAATAAAGCACCCAACCATATTAATAAATAAGGCGCAAAAAGCTTACTGAACTGCGGCAAGAAAACACCGATCGCCATAGAAATCATCACTATCAAGAATAGCAAGGCTGAAGTATTCATGGCCTAGTACCTACCTAGGAGACCATTATCAACCCTTGCTATTCACGGGAATAACAATGATATGAATTTCATTCGGGCACAGTATACACAAGCTGAATACGGAAGTATCATACCCAAAAGTGAATAAAAGGCCTTGTAGTTTCGCGACGATTCCATATCGATGTCATTTACATTAGAGCATTAGAATTTGAGTCCTCGTGTTCTACTTCTATATTAGCATTGATGCTATAGTCGTATGAGTCATTATTTCAAATACCCTAAAAAACATATGATTACGTAGACTGCATACTCTCAGAACTAGGGTCGATGGTGAGTATAAAACCGATGTCGACCTAGAGCCAGGTTCGTACCAAATTACACCATCCTTTCCTGGGGACGCTAATTACGAGGGAACAACAAAATCAATAGAAGTTACAGCGTCGCCACCATAGTCCAAGAATCCTACTCCTCATATAACGACCATCCTATAACGACGATATTCGTCATGGTAGAAGCTTTATCAGTTAAACATCCTGGTAGCAGATACGATGGATATGGTCTTGACGTGCAAGGATCGTGGGCAGGAATTCCTTTCCTCATCGGAGTATAAGCGTCACCAGCAGACACATTTACAGACCCACCTTGATAAATGGAGTAATAATATCAAATAAGATAAGGTAAATTGGAAAGGCGTAAAAGAGATGATTAGTGATATATGCTTAAAGTCCTGACCTCCATTTCTTACCGGTGTCTGCGCGCAACTCCAAGTATCCCCATATCATCAAGGTGCATACTTTATACATCTCCAACATTTAATGCAGCCTACGATAACGCCCTATCTCATTTAAGAGCTGGAACTGATATTTCTTCGGGTATTGCTGTCTTATTTCCTCCTGCAATTGGTAGTAGCAAACTAAATCCATCATTCTGAAAGATCTTTTTTCCTTGGTTAGAAAATAGAAATTTTACAAATTGTATTGCTCCTTCAGTATTTCTAACATTGTTTGGAATAGTAACATCAAATACTATTGGCTTACCAAAGTCTAAAGTTCCGTGTGGTTGTGTGCAACTGGCTTGCTTGTAATAACTTGCGAAGGCTGGATCTCCAAGGTTTACCTGCGGAGGGAGACTGATAAATGGGAATCCTCTCTCAATAGCTTCATGTTTGTATGCTGGTATTGCATCAGCTTCTCCTGTTTCCAACAATGTTAATAGAAGCTCTTCTGGACGCAATTGATCTTGGTTTCTTTCTCCCTTTAGTATTGAGGAGCT